>CALMUC010000015.1 GCA_937872845.1 uncultured Lachnospiraceae bacterium
TAGTGATATTTCATTTGAAATCAATGATTATTCATTGAAAAATGATATAGATTCATTTGAAAAAAATAATAATTTATTAAAAAGATTTAATTTTTATTATAAAAAAAATGTTAAAGATTTAATTTTATTTGAAACTGAAGATTTTCTTATATTTAACAAGCCTGCTGGACTGCTTTCACAAAAGGCATGTAAAACTGACTTATCTGCGAACGAATTACTTAGAGATTACTTACTGCAAAGTGGAAAATTACACCAGGAAACTCTTTCATATTTTCATCCATCAATTTGTAACAGATTAGACAGGAATACTTCTGGAATCCTTCTTTATGGTAAAACACCGAATGGTTCAAGATATTTAAACGAAAAAATAAAAAATGGAGAAATAGAAAAGTTTTATCTTGCAGGTGTACAAGGCTATTTTAGCAAATCGGGAATATATCATAATTATATTTTAAAGGATTCAAAAAATAACATTTCAAAAGTGATTTCTCCAAGTGAATATGAAAATAGCAATGATAAAAATTCGTTTCAGCAAATATATACAGAATATAAACTTCTTTCTGTGAATTCTACCGGAGCAGAAAAATCTCTTGTTGAGATTCATTTGCATACAGGAAAAAGTCATCAGATAAGAGCAGAACTTTCATATCTCGGTAATCCTGTTATTGGAGATCCAAAGTATGGTATTAAAAGAAATGATTTTATATCAAAACAGTATATTAAAAATATGAAATATAATCATAATACAAAAGTATTTGATTCTGGTTTACACATAAAGTATCAAATGCTGCATGCATGGTATATAATTTTAGACGGTCAAAAAATTGTTGCTTCACCTCCGGAAATATTTGCAAATATGTTTCCGGAATTATAAAATATTTCATATAAATTGTTTTAAAGTTTATAATACATTGATTCTGCATTAAAATTCAAAGGATAAAACAATATGGCAACATGGAACTCAAGGGGACTCAGGGGCTCAACTTTTGAAACATTAATTAATGATACAAATGATTATTACAGGAAACATAAGCTTGCCCTTGTACAGAAAATTCCTACACCAATTACTCCACTTGAATTTAATTCTGATAAACATTTGATTACTAAGGCTTATTTTGAAAAAGATTCAACAGTAGATTATATTGGAGTTGTTCAGGGGATTCCTGTATGTTTTGACGCAAAAGAGTGTCATTCTGATACATTTTCAATGCAGAATATACATGAACATCAGTATCAGTTTATGAAAGAATTTGATAAACAGAATGGAATTTCTTTTTTTTTGATTATGTTTACCGAAAGAAATGATTATTATTATCTTCGCTTTTCTGAATTTGAAGAGTTTGTAAAAAGAATGGAGCATGGACATCCAAAAAATTTTAAATATACAGAACTAGATGATGATTATTTTTTGAAATCTGCAAATGGAGTACTGGTGCCTTATCTTGATGGCATTCAGAAAGATCTTGATTTTAGGGGAGGAACATATTGATGTTTGATTTTTACAGGGCTACAGTGGCAGTACCTGATATTAAAGTTGCAAATCCTGAATATAATACAGAACAAATATTAAATAAAATGGAAGAAGTTTCTTCATTTTCTCCGTCAATACTTGCATTTCCAGAACTTTCAGTAACTGGATATTATTGTCAGGATCTTTTTTTTCAAAAAAAATTACAAAAATCAGCAATAGATGGAATTATAAATATAGTTAAAGCATCTGAAGGGAACCATACTGTAATCATCGTAGGTGCTCCTTTAGTTTATAGTGGCATGATTTATAATGCAGCTTTTGTCATTTTGAATGGTAAGATAGTTGGTATTCCAGTTAAATCATATATTCCAAATTATCATGAATTCTATGAAAAAAGGTGGTTTCAACCGGCATCGGAGCTTTCTGTATCAAAAATAATGCTTAGTGACATAGGAATATATGGCGAAGATTATGAAGTTCCGATTGGTAAAAATTTAGTTTTTAGAATTAATCAGCATTTTACATTTGGAGTTGAAATCTGCGAAGATTTATGGGCACCGCTTCCTCCTTCAACAATAATGACACTTGCCGGAGCGGAAGTGATTATAAATATTTCTGCAAGTAATGAAACTATATCTAAAAATGAATATAGAAAGAATCTGGTAAAACATCAGTCAGCTGCATGTTTATCTGAATATTTATACGTTTCTGCCGGATCATCAGAATCTACACAGGATTTAATTTTTTCTGGTCAGAGCATTATTGCCGAAAATGGTTCAGTTTTAAATGAAAGCCGTGATTTTATCGCAAATGATTATATTATGATTGCAGATATGGATCTCGAAAAAATCAGAAGTGACAGGTTACATTCTTCTACATTTGCAGATAATCAGTTTGATTTTAAATGTGAGATTGAAAAAGTTCAGTACATAGATATAAAAGATAAAGAAATTTCAGCATCTGATGGTGAATTTGTAAAAATACATAAAATGCCGTTTGTTCCAACATTAAAAGAAAGACGACTTGAAAGATGTAAAAATATTTTTGCAATGCAGGTTGGTGGACTTGTAAAAAGACTCTCTGTTACGGGTACAAAACCTGTTGTCGGAGTGTCTGGAGGAATGGATTCAACCCTTGCTCTTCTTGTTTCAGCGATGGCATTAAAAGAACTTAACAGACCTGACAGTGATCTGATTGCTCTGACAATGCCTGCATTCGGGACAACTGACAGAACATATAATAATTCAATTAAACTGATTAAAAGTCTTGGAACTGAGCCGGTTATAATTAATATAAAAGATGCATGTATTCAACATTTAAATGATTTAGGACATTCAGAAGAAGATAAAGATATAACTTACGAAAATACACAGGCAAGGGAACGTACTCAGGTTTTAATGGATTATGCAAATTGTTCAAACGGAATCGTAGTTGGAACTGGTGATTTGAGTGAGCTTGCATTAGGGTGGTGTACATATAATGCTGATCAGATGAGTATGTACGGGGTTAATGGAAGTATTCCAAAAACACTTGTAAAATGGCTGATTGACAGTGTTGTTGAATCTGATTTGTTTCCTGCAAGTCATGAAGTTTTAAAAGATATATTAGATACACCTATAAGTCCTGAACTTCTTCCACCTGATAAAGACGGAAATATTTCACAAAAAACAGAAGATAAAGTAGGGCCATATGAACTTCATGACTTTTTCTTATATTATTCTTTTCGTTATGGCTTCACTCCTGCAAAAGTTTATTTTCTTGCAACGAAAGCCTTTAGAGAAATTTATTCTGAAGAAGAAATTTTGAGATGGCTGGAGTTATTCTATAAAAGATTCTTTTCTCAGCAATTTAAGAGAAGCTGTATGCCTGACTCGGTTAAGGTAGGAAGTATTTCACTTTCACCACGCGGAGATTGGAGAATGCCAAGTGATGCGTCTTGTGATATATGGCTTAAAGAAATTGAAGAACTAAAAAATGAAGGGAAATAATTATGGTTTTAAATAATATATCCGTTTTACAAAACGAAAATATACCAGAAAATGAACCGGAAAGGCAAAATTATTTTATAAATCTTTTGAAGGAATTTACTCAAAAGAAAATAAAATCAGGTGGACATGTATATACATTTCATGTTTCTACTTTCGGATGTCAGATGAATTCTCATGATTCTGAAAAGTTGACTGGTATTCTGGAAAAAATAGGTTTTACAGAAACAGAAGATGAAGACTGCGCAGATTTTGTTATTTACAATACATGTACAGTTCGCGAAAATGCAAACCAAAAACTTTACGGTCATCTTGGAGCTTTAAAAAAGAAAAAAGAAGCTGCGGAGCATATGCTTATAGGTATCTGCGGATGTATGATGCAGCAGAAAGTTACTGTTGATTACATTACTAAGCACTATCCGTTTGTTGATTTAATTTTTGGAACATTTAATTTTTATAAAGTTGCTGAGCTTCTTTACCGCAGACTTGTTCTTAATGAAAAACAAGTTTATGAAGTATTAGATAAACCACTTATAAATGTTGAAAATCTTCCGGAAAAAAGAAAATTCAGTTTTAAATCTGGTGTCAACATAATGTATGGATGCAATAATTTCTGTACATATTGTGTTGTTCCATATGTAAGAGGAAGAGAAAGAAGCCGTACACCTGAAGATATTTTAAATGAAGTTAATCCGTGACAGATCAGCACCCATATATT
>CALMUC010000016.1 GCA_937872845.1 uncultured Lachnospiraceae bacterium
CAATTATTGTTCCGGAGCATCATCTTCCAAAGCAGTATTACCTTCTTTTAAAAAAGGTTGAGTTTTACTGTAATCATCATCACTATGGCAAAGCTATGATGATATTTGATGAGGTGCATGAGGATGCTGACCGAAAAATTGCTGAGGCAATTACAGGTTTTCTTTTCAAAACGAAGTTTGGGCGTTCTTTCCATCACATATTAGAAATGCCTTTGTTTGTCAGCTCTGCTGTAACTCCTGCAGTACAGTTCGCCGATATATTTGCTGGTATCGTGAGACATCGTCAAAAGGCGGGCAACTTGCCCGCCTTAAATCTTTAAATTATGCTTTGATTTTTCCAGAAAATATTTTACTTACTTTGTTTTTCATGAGTATGAATACAATTTTTACTTATTTCCGTATCTGCGAAAACTCTTATAAATAAAAGGCAGTAAGGCTATTGCCATCACTGTATACATTACCATTACAAGCGGAATTTGTCGAAATACACAATTCCCAATCTGATAAATAAGTGGGACTTTTACACTTGCCTGTACATTTGTCAAAATTGTTGGTATCAAATTGAAAAGCGTTGTATACCCAGAAAGTGCCCGTCCTATAAATGGCAATAAGCAATATAAAAAGAACGGAATGCAAACAGCGACACTAATTGTATGCATTTTAGCCGCTACTAACATAGACACTGAAGCCGCCAGCATACTGGCTATAAATCCACATACAACTGTCAATAAATAGTATTGTCCATATGACATAATGTAAATACTATATGCCTGATACATTTGATAAGGTGTATTCATACCACTGGTTCCCATAATTCCAAAACAAATCACACTAAGTAATATAATTCCCATACAATAAATCATAACTGTCGTAACTACTCCTGCCAGTATTTTTGTTTTAACAGCTTTTGTACGTCCATACTTTGTAGAGAAAAATACTGCATCTGCTTTTGTCTGAAAATCATCTGCAAATATTCCAGCACAAATAAAACCAACTATGATTGCCAGAATAATAGAATACGTTTCTACATACATAATCATAGTATCCCATGAACTATAAGATTCGTATTCTACTGGTAATTTTATTTCATTATATTTCTTTTCCAAGTATTTTTTCTGAACAGAAGTCTTTCCATATTCTTCTGCCATCTTTTCCATATTTTTATGATAAGTGTCATAGAACTCTTGTATATTTTCTTCTGTAATTTGATTCAGAACACTTTCATCATATTCTGCATCCGGTGTTAATACCGATATTATAAAACCCCTAATATCATCTATCGGTTGTAATGTCGTTCCGTAAATCGCATTTTCTTCTGAGGATTGTGTCATCGCATTTTTATTTTGTTCTATAACTTTTCCAAGTTCATCTTCTGTCAATGTACCTTTCCATGCTCGTCTGTTATCTGTAAGTTTTCTTGTTGCCATAATTCCAGTACTAGCATTTCCATTCTCATCCACATAGCGATTACTTGTAACTGCAAATCCGCTAAAAATGACAGCAAGTATCAATGCCAATCCGATTGCAAATACATTAATTTTCTTTGAAAAAATTCGTTTTAATTCTAATTTAAGCATCTTGTTTTTCCTCCGATTTTTCTCCAAAATAAAATAGAAATGCATCTTCCAGATTTTTTTCTACAGCCACAGCATCTTCTGTTGGCTTTTCTATTGAAATAATTCTAAGCTCTGCTCCGGTTTTTGTTGTTTTTATATTTCCAACCAAATATTCATTCATATATTTGTCTATCATACTTCTCGAAACATTACATTGCCATACCTTTTCTTTCATAGAAGATACTAAATCTTCCGCAGTACCTGCATAAAAAAGTTCTCCATCTTTCATTAACATAATGTTATTCGCAATGTACTCAATATCCGATACAATATGTGTAGACAAGAGCACCAAACGTTCTTCCGACAATTCACTAATTAAATTACGAAAACGTATTCTTTCATTCGGGTCTAATCCAGCGGTAGGTTCGTCCAGGACAAGAATTTGCGGATCGTTTAACATCGCCTGTGCTATTCCTACACGTCTAACCATTCCTCCAGACAAATTCTTCATTTTTCTTTTACTGAATTTTTCCATTCCTACTTGATTTAATAATTGCTTCACTTTTTTTCTGGCAAACGGCATTTTTAACCCTTTTATAGAAGAAATGTACATCATATAATCATATACGGTCAAATCTGGATAATATCCAAAATCCTGTGGTAAATATCCCAGAACTTCTCGGTATTCACCTCCTAGTTTCCATATATCTTTACCATTCCATAATATTTGTCCTTCTGATGGTTGAACAATCGTACAAAGCATACGCATTAATGTGGTCTTTCCTGCTCCATTTACTCCAAGCAGTCCATAAATTCCTTTTTCCATAACACAATTCACTTTATTAACAGCATTTACTTCTCCGTATTGTTTTGTTACATTTTTAAATTCTAATTTCATACGTGTAATCCTCCAAAATTTTTTCATCAAATAGCAATGACTTCTGAACACAAAAAATAAAATATACAAAAGTCAATATCAGCATAGCCACCCATACCGGAGTTACAATTTTCTGATAAATAACATCATTTGCAACAATCATCATCCATAAACCAACCCATACCAGACAAGAAAGCACTGCTATATATTCTGATTTTTCCCATCTGCTGTACAATACACGAAAACATATACAACATGAAACATTTACCGGAAGCAAAAAATTAACCACCAAATCACTTAACGAGAGTATTGTTGTTTGATATGTAATTGCCAAAAACACCATAACGATCACCAGATCCACTACTCCAAACATTAACATTCTTGCTGTACAAATCTGACGCAGTGTGTAATAAGACGCCTGCTCAATCTCAATCGCACCATTTCTTCTGTTTTTCCAAATTTCCGGGATAATCAGAACCACAAATATTGTGGCAGATATTCCCATAATCCTCATCATATCTTTTATGTCTGACGTATAATTACTCAACCATATCCATAGACACATAAGAATACAACCTTGTAAAATCCACCATCTTTTTTTTATGAATTTTGTCTGCTCATACAAAAATTCAAAATAAGATGTTCTATGCGATTGTTTCGATAAAACCGACTCTGACAAAATATTCTGACATGCTTTTACTGTTTTGTTCTCTGCTTCAGCCCTTACATACTTTTCTTCAATCTCCTCTTTATATTCCTTTATTTGTTGCTTATAATTCTTCATCTTTTTTCACCTCCAACTCTTTCATTAAAAGTTCTTTTGCTCTTCCGATTCGATATTTTACAAGAGAAAGTTTGATATGAAGTAATTCTGCAATTTCTCTTTGCTTCAATTCCTGAAAAAAATATAAAACTGCCGTTTCTCTAATTTCTTCCGGTAACTTTCTCACTGCCTGTTCAATAGTTAATCGGACTCCTAGCTCTTCTACATGATTTTTACTACAGTCCTCTGATTTTAGCAGTTCCTCTGATGGAATATCTTTTTTCTTTTTGTAATAATTTTTAACGGTATTTCCGGCAATTGTATAAAGATAATTCTTAACTTTTCCATATTCTTTATATCTATATAAATTGGAAAAGAAACGTGTAAACACTTCTTGTGTCAAATCCTCTGCCTCATAGGGATCATTGATATGTAGCAAACAATATTGATATATACTTGAGTAATATTTTTTGACCAGTTTTTCACACGCATCTTCATCTCCTGCTCTTGCTAGATGTACTAACAAAGAATCAGTTTTGTATTCCATTCGCAAATTTGCCTCCCTCTGTTTTCTAAATAATATAACAATCCTACTATAAAAAAAGTTAGGATTTTCTTTTGTTTTTATTTATATTTTTCTAAATATTCTTCCAAACATAAATTTTCTTCTTTCATTATTTTAGCGACAGTCGTTCCAACATAACGGTAATGCCATGGTTCATTACTAATTCCTGTTATATCCGTTTTATCTTCCGGGTAACGTTTTACAAACCCATATTTATATGCATTTTCGTCTAACCATTGATATACTTTTTCAGAAGAACATTTGTCGGTATCCGCATTAATATCAACACTCAGTCCTAATTGGTGTTCGCTTGTATCGGGAATTGCAACATATTTCTCGGCTCTTTTTTTTGCTTCTTTCGCAGAATATCCTTGTTTTTCATATTCATTGATTTTCTCGTCCATAATTTTTTGTTGTTCTTCTGTTGTTCGATATCCTTCTCTAACAAACAGTGCCAGCCCCTCAGCTCTTGCATCATTAAACATTTGTTGTAATTCTGGATAAATCCGTGAATCTACTTTTTTACCATTCGATAATTCTGTCAATTCTACTTGATAATTATTTGGAATATAATGATTTCGATCGACCAAAATAAGATTCCATTCACCCGAAGTGTCTGCAAAGGACTTTTCTGACTGCAAAATTTTCGGTAATGTTAATTCTCCAACCTGCACATCGATTTTTATTGTTCTCCACATTACAACGGTTATTATGATAGTCATTAAAAGAATGAATACTCGTAAAATATTCTTTCTTCTACGATTGCTGTATCTTCTTTTGTTCATTTTCTCTCCCACACTTTCATTATCAAAATATTTCTACTTTTAATATAATTAACAACCAAAACGACAAAAGAGTTAGTATCTAAACTTATTTATCAATAAAAAGTTTATTTTTTCTCAATTCCAGCTCAATTTCCCCTCAATGCCTTTTTCCTCCGATTTTCGTATGCTTATCCCACAG
>CALMUC010000017.1 GCA_937872845.1 uncultured Lachnospiraceae bacterium
CCTCTGGATACTGTAAAATCCAAATCTTCTGCGTATCTCATCCACCGCTGAATCCATCTTCATCTGCTTTTCACGCTTCTCCACACTTGAGAACAACTATAATGATAGTTATGTAATAAAGAATAGTACGAGCATTTTTAATTTTATCAGCTATCATAATTCTGTATGCCTCCTTCTTCCATGAGATTACAGCAAACGTAGTAGTAATGTCTATCAAAAGGCTTTTACATATTAGATAAAAGCATGTAAAATTTCTTTTACATAGCTTAATTGCGGTCTATTTAGCTTGTTTCTTGACTACTCAGGAAAAATATTTCTACCCTCGCCCCACCTGTATTTTCAGAATTTGAAAGTTTAATACCTCCACCATATTTTTCAGCCACAGTTTTTGCAAAAAATAGTCCCATCCCATAATGGGCTTCGCCATTTCTACTTGTGTCATCCATAAAAAACTGCTCTGTGCCATGCAATAATGCTTCTTTTGTAAATCCTGATCCGCTATCCTCCACAATGAATGTCAGCCGGCCATCCTGCTCCTTTGCGTCAATATAAATGATTCCATTTTCTTTTGTATGCTCCACTGCATTCTGAATCACATTCATTACGGCCCGGAACATTGGATCATAAGCAATCGTTACCTTTTTATCACTTTGTTCCGCCTTCCAATCTATCTTCTGGTGATAGATTTCTACCAGTCCGAGTGCCTGTTCCTTTATATCTGCGAAAAAATCTTCTAACCTCACCGTTGTATAGGTAACATCACTGCAATTCCATGATTTTGTGACATCTATCAACTGTTTTACATAACTTTGTATCTGTGTTGTGCCGTTCAAAACATAAGTGATATTATTCTTCTGTTCTGTGGTCAGTTCAGTCTCTGAAAGTAGTTCTGCATTTCCCCGTACAATCGTAAGAGGTGTTTTAATATCATGCGCCAAAGCAGACATCTGCTGTTTCTTTTCCTGCTCTGTTTTCCACTGCTTTTCTAAAGATTCTCGCAATGCATCTCGCATATCATCGATTGCCGATAAACAGTCATCAAACTCTTTGATACCGGAACAGGATGTCTCATATTCCAGATTTTGATCCTTTATTTGTCCGATTGCGTCTAATACAGGCTGCATCTGCTTTTTGATTCTTTTTCCAAAACGTATGGACGGAATGATGATAATCGCTACCGCTCCAATCACAGACATAATAATCATCACATTCTGTGGTCCTATAAAATGCTCCCTCAAAAAAGCTGAATGATATTGAGGTGTCAGGCGATATTGCAATACAACATATTCATTTTCCCTTACAATTACTTTATAAAAATATTTCCCGGATGCGTTTCCGTACTTTGCAACATTCCATGCTATCTGTTCGTATTGTTCTGACAGATCTCCACCTATTTTCTCTCCATTCTCTGAAAAGATTACATAATCACAAAGTGCGGGAATCATCTCAGCAGTCACTTTATCTGCACGTAGAATCGTATCATATGCTTCATTAATCTTTTGCTCTGCATAATTTGCCGGATAAATACAGCCCACACTAATCAAAAGGTACAGCAGCAGATAAGCAACAATCACCAAACCAACTAATGATCCAAGCATGACCAGTACATATCTCATAAAAATCCTGCTGAGTGCATTGCTTCTCTTTACTCTTCCCATTTATATCCAATCCCCCAGACTGTTTTTATCGGTGTATAATCATAATCCGCAAATTTTGCTCTTATATTTTTGATATGCGTGATTATAGTACTGTCATTACTCTCATTGTCAAAGCCAAAGACCGCTTCCAATATCTGTTCCTTCGAGAAAACCTGTCCTCTGTTTTTAGCCAGAAATTCACAGATTTCGTACTCCGCTTTCGTAAGAGGAAGTTCCTTATCATCAACCAATAGTTTCTTTTGAGATATTTGAATACAGACCCTCCCCAAAACCATCCGGACAGAATGTTCCCTGTGCTCTCTTCTAAGATGTGCATTGATCCTTGCCCGAAGTTCCATCACTCCAAATGGCTTTGAAATATAATCATCTGCTCCTAAAGAAAGTCCGTTTACCAGACTGTTTTCCTCCGTTTTTGCCGTAAGAAACAAAATCGGACAATCCACAAGTATCCTAATTCTTTTGCATAATTCGAAGCCATCAATTCCAGGCATCATAATGTCCAGTAAAATCAGGTCATAACGATGTAATTCTTCCATATTAATTTTTAGTGGATTACTTACTTTGGTAACCAGATGTCCATCCTTATTCAAAATGCTTTCTATCATTTCCAAAATTGCCGGTTCATCATCAACTGCCAGTATTTTTGCCATAGTTTCCCTCGATTCTATTCCGATATTCTGTTTCCTTCCCAGTGGTTTACCCACCAAAAATAGTATACCATACTAATCCCTGTAAATATTAAGCAACCTGGTATGAATGACAACCATTCACCTACACTAGTTTCTCCCAATACAGATTGCAGATAAGTATATGGTACTCTACCCGTCCAGCAGACAAATACATATTTCCACACATAATCTCCAAGTCCGGTAAGCATCAATGCACTAATTAGTCCTGATATAATCCCTGCTCCAATGGATACCCCTTTTCCAAACTGAAAAGCCAGAATCAGCTGCCACAGATAAAGTGGAACACTGCTTCCCCACAGCAGCAATGCTGCAAATATACATCCTTTCATGATTTCGATATCGCTTGATGCGATTCTTCCAAATCCAATTCCGAATATGATTGCTGTCAATAGGATAGAGCACAGACACAAAACCAGTAGCATCAACAGTTTCGATAAAAATGCTGCAGGTTTATCCGGTAAAGACAACAGATTTTGAAAATCACCTGCATTTTGTTCCTGTTCCATCACACTTGCTGTAAAAATTCCAATAAGTACCGGAAGTCCTGCTCCTATTGCCTGATAAAATGCAATCACTTTCATATTTTCATTCCATGGTGAAAAAAAGTAATATATTAAAAATATAACGCTGGTTATAATCGGAATCAGTAAGTGTGCCAGAATCACAGATGTTCCTTTCATCTTTCGCAAGTCTGCATTAAGAGATCTTCCAATCATCTTATTTCACCTCTCTTCTCTCAAACCATTTCAAAAACAGAACCGTTACAAAAACAAACCAGATGATTGAGAGACACATTCCCGGAACAATGACTCCCGTATCCAAAAGAGGATTCCCTGCTTCTGCGGCAAGTCCATTTGGTAAAACATGAAGCAACGGGCACATCATTCGCATAGGGATTGCAGAAACAAGTACATACCAGATTCTGGTTTGTGATATTACCACACCGCTGACGGTAATAAATAGGCAGACGAACAGGTTTACAATCATTCCAAATCGTTCACTTAAAAATAAAGCTACCGGAATCTCCCATAACTCAGAAACCGTCAGAAACAATACTGCAATCAACGCTCCTCCAACTGGAACATGTGTCGTTAGAAGAAAGCCTCCAAGCGTTGCTCCTGCAAACACAATCACATTAGAAAACAAAATCATGTACCCAATATAAATAATTTTCCCCAGCAACAATTTTCTTCTGTCTGTGGGAATAGTCATTAAATGATAGTATTTTATCTTTTTCTCCTGCGCCACAGAAAGATAACAAAATAGAGCAATCATCCCCGGCAGCAAAAGTGTATACCACCAGTTCCAAACACTTTCTGCATAAGCATTTGTCATCCCAAGAGTAAATATAAATGCCATGACAAATGTAAGAAGAGGAAATCCCCAGATAAACTTTTTTCGCATGGTTCTTTTGGCTTTTTGATGTTCTGCTTTTATAATATTAACCATGGATTTCACCTGCTTTCTGGTTTTTTCTTACCACATTCATAAACAAATCTTCAAGATTATCTCCCTGCTTTAATGCTCCTTCGTATCCTAAGATTCCACCTGAAATAATCCCGACTTTATCTGCAAGTAACTGTACCTCTGAGAGAATATGACTGGAGAGAATTACAGTGATTCCCTGTTCCGGAAAAGACCGGATCAGCTCTCGTAATTCCTCGATGCCTATTGGATCTAATCCATTCGTAGGTTCATCCAATATCAAAAGTTCCGGTTCTCCAAGCAATGCCATTGCAATGCCTAGTCTTTGCTTCATCCCCAAAGAAAACTGTCCTGCTTTCTTCTTTCCGGTGTTTGTAAGTGATACAATCTGCAAGACCTCATCAATTCTGTTTTCATCTGTACCAAGCAATAATTGTCTTACCTTCAAATTCTCTCTGGCGGAAAGATTTTCATAAATAGGCGGATTTTCAATTAACGCTCCTATTTTTGATAAATCTTTCCTATCCAAAAGTTTTCCATCAAAGTAAATCTTTCCTGCAGTTGGTTTCATCATACCGGTCAGCATTTTCAATGTGGTAGATTTACCAGCGCCATTCGGTCCAAGCAGTCCATAAATCTGTCCCTTTTCGATATTAAGTGAAACATTATTTACCGCTTTCTGTTTTCTAAAATATTTACATAGATTTTGTGTCTGTAACATCATTTCCATCTTTACTATCCTTCCTTCTATATTTCATTTCTTACTGAAATATAACCTAACAGAAAAAAATAAAGATTTGATGAAGATTTATTCCCGTATGGAATAAACCATCAATT
>CALMUC010000018.1 GCA_937872845.1 uncultured Lachnospiraceae bacterium
TTCTTTATATTACAACTGACCTCTGTTTTTGTCAACAACTTTTTTACATTATTTTTTCATACATTTTACTTTTTGTTATTTTGCATTTTTTCGTTCATTTCTCTGGCTTTTAATATTTGACATTTTTCATTATAAAAACTCAGTATTTTTATATTTATTTATTGATTTATTTATTATAAATTTTCATCTCTATATTTTTTACTATATCACTGCTATCTATTTTTATCTCTGTGTCTTCACTTTTTTTATTTCATATCTTATTTTTTTATTTCATATCTTATTTTTTTCAGTCTTTCACATCTAATTATTTCTAAGTTCTGGAATTATATATTTAGGTACATATGCGTGAATGCAGACACCTTCCTCAATATAATTCTCCTCTATAAGCTGTCCATTTTTCCTTATTTCATTTAATATAGGCATTTTTGTATATGGTATAATTTCATATATTTCTTTTTTGTCTTCGCGTATCAATATAGACATCTTGTCTTTAAGTTCATCTATTCCTTTTTTATTTTCAGCCGATATATATATTTTTTCAGTAGCCATTCTATCATTCATTCCGCTGAAAGCATCTTCATCTATAAGATCAATTTTATTAAATACTGTAATTATTCTTTTGTCTTCTATGCCAAGCTGAAGTAAGGTTTCATATACCGTTTTCATTTTTTCTTCATATGCATCATCTGACGAATCAATAACATGAATTAGATAATCTGCATATTTAGCTTCTTCCAATGTACTTTTAAATGCCTCTACAAGTTCATGCGGCAATTTTCTTATAAACCCAACCGTATCTGCAACCAGAACTTCCTCTTTGTTTTTAATCAGGCATTTTCTGATTGTTGTATCTAATGTTGCAAACAGTTTATCTTCGGCATTAATGTCTGAACCGGTTAAGGCGTTCAGCAATGTTGATTTGCCTGCATTCGTATATCCTACAATTGCAAATGAAGGAATGTAATTTTGTTTTCTTTGTTTTCTTTGTGTTTCACGTTGACTTATTATTTCCCGTAATTCACGTCTAAGAATTCCTATCCTGTTTCTAATAACTCTGCGGCTCTGCTCCAGCTTATTTTCTCCTGGTCCTCGTGTGCCTATTCCTCCTCCTAGTCTTGATAAAGTTATCCCATTCCCTGAAAGCATAGACATCCTGTGATTTAGTGAAGCCAATTCTACCTGAATTTTTCCCTCTTTTGTAACAGCATGACTGGCAAATATATCAAGAATCAATAAAGTCCTATCCAATATTTTCACGTCAAGTATGTCAGATAAATTTTTTATCTGAACCGGTGTTAATTCATCATCTGCTATAATTCCCGTTGAGTTGTATTTTATTAACAGTTGTTTTAATTCTTGAACTTTTCCACTCCCTAGATATGTTCCAGGATTCATTTTATCCGAATATTGTATTAATATATCATCAACATCTGCTCCGGCCGTTTTAGCGAGTTCAGATAATTCTGCAATAAGATTTTCAGTTTCATTTTCTGTATTTGCTGATGCCGCTATAAGAATTACATGTTCACGTTCTTCTTTTGTTTCATTTGAAATCATCATTTTGCCTTACTCCATTTTTTAGCATTTTTTCAAATGCTTTTTTGTTTCAAAATTGATATGTGTTTTTCTGAAAATATTATTTATTATTTATTATTTATTTTAAAGACATTATTTTAAATTATATATTGCAGCACGGTAAATACATTTTATCATTTATTTTTGATTCCTTGTTTTTATTCTGTTATACTGTTACTGAATTTTAATATTATGGAGGTTTTTATCATGAATATGGATATTGCATGCCTTGATCTTGAAGGTGTCCTAGTTCCCGAAATATGGATCGCATTTTCAAAAGCAAGTGGAATTCCCGAACTGAAGCGTACAACGCGAGATGAACCTGATTATAATAAATTAATGAAATGGAGAATAGGAATTCTCAATGATCACGGTTTAGGATTAAAAGAAATCCAGAATACTATCAGCAAAATTGATCCAATGCCTGGAGCCAAAGAATTTCTTGATGAACTTCGTTCATTCACACAGGTAATTATTATCAGTGATACATTTACTGAATTTGCAAAACCTCTTATGGAAAAGCTTGGAATGCCAACAATCTTCTGTAATTCCCTTGATGTTTCATCTGATGGTAAAATCACAGATTTCAAAATGCGAATTGAAAATTCAAAATTAACTACAGTTAAAGCTTTACAGTCAATTGGTTTTGATACTGTTGCTACAGGAGATAGTTATAATGATCTTGGTATGATTAAGGCTAGTAAAGCGGGATTTCTTTTCAAATCAACTGATGTAATAAAAGCTGAAAATCCCGAAATTCCAGCATATGAAGATTATTCAGATCTTCTTCAAGCTTTTAAAAATGCGATTTTATAATATGCTCGGCATAATTCAATATGATTTTACAGAGGCAGTGAGAACTGCCTCTGTTTTATATTATTCTTAATGCATCGTTTATAGTTGAAACATATTCAAGTTTTATACCAAATTCATCTAAATCTCTACTGTAATTTGACTTCGGAAGTATACATTTCTTGTATCCCATCTTTGCTGCTTCTTTCACACGCAAAGCTGCATTTCTCACTCCCCTTATTTCACCTGCAAGGCCTATCTCTCCAATTATCACAGCATCATCGCCTATCGGACGATCGCGATATGACGATGCTATTGCAAGCACTATTCCAAGATCTGCAGATGGATCGTTTATTTTCATTCCACCAGCTATATTTACATAGCAGTCGCAGCCAAAAAGATTCAGGCCTCCTCTCTTTTCCAGAACTGCAATGAGCAGGTTTACACGATTGAAATCAATTCCAACCGATGTACGTCGTGGCATGCTAAAATTTGTATCAGTAGAAAGTGCTTGTATTTCAACCAGTATTGCGCGTGTTCCTTCTATTGTGCTTACAACAACCGATCCTGAAGCATTTTCCGGTCGCCCATTTAAGAGCATTTGAGACGGGTTCATGACCTCTTCAAGTCCCGACTCAGTCATATTAAAAACGCCAACTTCATTCGTAGAACCAAATCTATTTTTTGCTGAACGTAGAATTCTGAATCCAGATGTGTCATCGCCCTCAAAGTACAGCACTGAATCCACCATATGTTCCAAAGTTCTTGGGCCTGCAACTGTACCTTCTTTAGTTACATGTCCAACTATAAAAATTGCAATATTCTTCTGCTTTGCAATTTGGAGAAGCCGTGAAGTAACTTCTCGCACCTGTGTCACAGATCCAGGTGCATTATCAATATCTGCTGATTCCATCGTCTGAATTGAATCTATAATAACTATTTCAGCTTTAACATTATCTATAGCATTTTCAATATTATCCATGTCATTGTCAGACAAAAGTTTAAGCCGCGGATCAACTGCATCAAGTCTCTCTCCCCTAAGTCGTATTTGTGACATTGACTCTTCACCTGACACATACAGAACATTAATATTTTGTCTGACAAGATTACGACACATTTCAAGAAGTAGCGTTGACTTTCCTATTCCAGGATCTCCTCCAACAAGGACAAGTGACCCTTTTACTATTCCACCTCCAAGTACCCGGTCAAGTTCTTCAATTTTTGTATTATATCTGTTTTCTTCTTCCGTCGATACATCTTCTATGCTTGCAGGTTTAGGCCTTTCTCCTCTGAATACTGATTTAGAATTACTTTTTGCAGAAGAAATTTTTTCTTCTGTAAATGTATTCCACTGTCTGCATCCAGGACATTGCCCAAGCCATTTTGTTGATTCATAGCCGCATTCTGTACAATAGTAAATCTGTTTATCTTTTACCACTTTTCCCTCCATCTATAATCAAAAAACAGCAGACTGATAACAGTCTGCCGCTTTTTATAATACTGACTATTCTCTGTCTATTTGAAAAGAAACCGATTCATTCTTTTCAAGTTCTGCACTAAGACTGAGTTTTCCGCCAACATTTGTTTTCATCTTTCCAAGATATACATCATTCATCGTCACTTTATATCCTGTTTCAGGTTCAAGTCCAAGCGTAACTTGTGCATCTTCGTTTCCTTCAACTGAAAACAAAATCTTATCTTTGGTTGCTCTGAAGTCTCGAACAAGTGTTCCAGGAACAGACTCATACACAAAATTTCCATTTTTTTCCAGTTTTGTAATTTCATTAAATGTTTTTACTTTATAACTGTCACCATTATACATAAATCCATCTTTTTTAGTTTTTTCTTTAAGTTCATAATTACCAAATCTAAGAGCACCATCTTCTTCTTCACTAATCAGTTCATTACCTAATGCCATCTCAAATACCTCCTCGTATTTAAAATAACTTCTTTTGTTTATAATAACACACCTTGATATATTTTATCCATCAACTTTATGACTTTTTTTGACTGATTTTTTATATAATTCACAAATGTCCATTTTCTACTTATTATATTTGAAGGCAGTATAATAATTTGGCTTATATATTTATTTTGTTACTTTTAATTTATTTTTGTTATTTTTTAACTGTTTTTTACCTTGAATATTATAGCTCCATCTTTTTCAGATATGCTGACATGATCTCCTTTTTTTATTTTACCTGTAAGAATTTCTTCCGAAAGAGTATCTTCAACATTATCCTGTATTGCCCTTCTCAAAGGTCTGGCTCCCATTTTTATATCATAGCCTTTTTTAAATATAAATTTCTTTAATCTGTCTCCATATGTAAGTTTAATATCAAGCGTATCTGCTGCTCTTTTTTTCAACTCTTTCATTTGCAGGTCTATAATTTCATTTATTTCTGATTCACCCAGTGTTTTAAACACTATCATATCATCTAAGCGGTTCAAAAACTCCGGTTTAAAAATATGTTTCACTTCATCCATCACATTATTACGCATTTCATTATGTTTTCCTTCTATTGACTCTTCCTGCCCGGAAAATCCCAATTTATGCGGATCAACAATGCGATTTGCTCCAATATTCGAAGTCAGAATTATAACTGCATTTTTAAAATCACATTTTCTGCCATGTGTATCAGTAATCATTCCATCATCAAGAACCTGAAGTAAAATATTATATACATCAGGATGAGCCTTTTCTATTTCATCGAACAGAACAACACTGTATGGATGTTTTCTGATCTGCGTTGATAATTCACCACTTTCATCAAATCCAACATATCCCGGTGGTGAACCAATCAATCTTGAAACTGTATATTTGTCCATATATTCTGACATATCAACACGAATCAAACTTTTCTCACTGCCAAAAAGTGCTTCAGCAAGAGTCTTTGAAAGTTCAGTTTTGCCAACACCCGTCGGTCCAAGAAAAAGAAACGATCCAATCGGTCGTTTAGGATCTTTCAACCCGATGCGACTTCTTTTTATTGCTTTTGCAACAACTGATACCGCTTCATTTTGTCCGATAACTCTTTCGTGTAAAGTATCTTCAAGTCTTGATAATTTTTCAGATTCTGCCTCTGTTAATTTACTTACTGGCACTCCCGTCCATGCTGAAATACTTTTAGTCACATCATCAACAGTTAAAATTCTATCATCTGATAACAAATGTACATTTTCGTCTGTTTCCATCCTGTCAAGTTTTTTTCTGAGTCGCGAAGCTTCTTTAAAATTTTCTTCTCCAACAGACTTTTCAAGCTGCCATTCCAGATTTTTCTTTTCCTGCCGCACTTTTTTTATTTTATCAGAATTATATTCTGACATGCTGAGTCGTACTCCGGCCATTGATTCATCAATAACATCTATCGCTTTATCAGGTAAAAAACGATCAGGAATATATCTTATTGAATAATCAACTGCAGTTTCAATTGCTTCATCTGAAATTTTTATTTTATGATACTTTTCATATGACGGTGCAATACCTTTTAAAATATTAATTGTTTCATTTCTATCAGGTTCATTTATCATAACCGGCTGAAATCGTCTGACTAAGGCGGCATCCTTTTCAATATAACGCTGATACTCATCAGATGTTGTTGCACCGATAACTTGAAGTTCACCTCTGGCGAGAGCTGGTTTCATAATATTAGATGCATCCGCTTCACCCTCACCACCAGCTTTTACAATTGTATGAAGCTCATCAATAAAAATTATAATATTTCCCTTATTTTCAATTTCATGAATAGTACCTTTTAATCTTTCCTCAAAATCTCCGCGAAATCTTGTTCCGGCAACCATTTGAGCAATATCAAGACTATAAATTTCTTTATTTTGCATATCTGGCGGCACTTCTCCATCTGCAATTTTCTCTGCAAGCAACTCAACAACAGCAGTTTTTCCAACTCCTGCCTCTCCCAGAAGACATGCATTATTCTTTGTTTTACGTGATAGAATCTGCATTATTCTCTGTAATTCCATTTCACGTCCTACGACAGGTTCAAGTTTCCCTTCAGCTGCCTCTTTGGTAATGGATCTTCCAAATTGTGCAAGATATGATGTTTTCTGTACCTGTTTTACTGTTCCTTGTTTTTCAACACTTTCTTTAAGCAGCAATCCCGCTGAACGCTGACTTGCACCACAAGCACGAAAGGTATCAAGTAATATATCATTTACAGATATTTCTGCCGATGTCAAGCCTGCCCGAAGTATAATTCCGTTATTTCCGCTGAGAAGAGCTGCAAGTATATGTTCTGTTCCAACTTCATTTGCATGAAATCTCTCAGCATATTTTCCTGCCGTCTCTATGACTGCCCTTGTCTTGGGAGACTCAGGATAATCTTCAATAACAGAGTTTTCATTATTAATAAATCTATTGATTTCATTTTTTCCAAATATCGTTGAAATCTTATTTATCTCCAAATCATATCTCTTAAGCACACCATAGGCAGTTCCCTCTCCTGCCGCTATAAGAGCAAGAAAAAGATCCTCTGTTTCTATACATTTATCTTTTTCGACAGCCGCAATTGCTCCGGCAATTCCTAATACTTTTTTTGCAAATTTTGTATAAATAATATCTGCCATTTAACACTCTCTCAATTATGCTTCATCAATAGCCTTGCCTATATCATGACGCATATATTTATTCTGAAAATCAACTTCTTCTGTTGCTTTATATGCATTTGCACGGGCTTCTTTTAAACTTCTGCCAAGTGCCGTAACTCCTATGACTCTGCCGCCATTTGTAACAACTTTCCCATCCTTGAATTTTGTACCAGAATGAAAAATCATACAATTTTCTCTGTTTCTGAAATTTTCTAGCCCGCTGATTTCATATCCTTTTTCGTATTTTACAGGATATCCGTCGCTTGCAAGCATCACACAAACAGCTGCATTATCTTCAAATTCCAAATCAATCTTATCCAGGGTTCCATCTGCACATGCTTCCATTACATCTATAATGTCGTTTTTCATTCTTGGTATTACAACTTGTGCTTCCGGATCTCCAAAGCGTGCATTATATTCAACAACCTTAGGTCCATCTTCTGTAAGCATAAGCCCGCAGTATAGTACACCCTTGAATTCCCGTCCTTCACTGCGCATCGCATCTATTGTCGGCTGATAAATTTTTTTCATGCAATACTCATCGATATCTGCCGTATAAAACGGACTTGGAGAAAACGTACCCATACCTCCTGTATTAAGTCCTGTATCTCCATCACCCGCACGTTTATGATCCTGAGCGGATGTCATTGGTTTAATCGTCTTTCCATCTGAATAGCATAATACAGAAACTTCTCTTCCTGTCATAAAGTCTTCTATTACAATTTCATTTCCTGCATTTCCAAATTTCTTATCAACCAGAAGTTCTTTCAGTCCTTCATGAGCTTCTTCCAATGAATTGCATATAAGAACACCCTTGCCAAGAGCAAGCCCATCTGCTTTTAGAACATATGGAGCTTTCTTTGTCTGTAAATATTCCCACGCTTTTTCAGGATCACTGAATATTTCATAACCCGAGGTCGGAATGTTATATTTTTTCATAAGATTCTTTGAAAATGCTTTTGACGCTTCAATTATTGCCGCATTTTTACGTGGTCCAAATGTTTTAAATCCTGCATTTTCAAATGCATCTGCAACACCTGCTGCCAGCGGATCATCCGGACCAACAATAACAAAATCGATGAATTCTTCTTTTGCAAATGCAACAAGGCTTTCGCTGTCCATTACCGAAATATCAACACATTCCGCAAGTTCCGAAATTCCTGCATTTCCCGGTGCCGCGTAGATTTTGTCAACACGTGGGCTTCTGGCTACCGCCCATGCTATTGCATGTTCTCTTCCTCCACCGCCAACGATCAATACTTTCATGTATTTTCCTCCAGATAATATCATCTTTTTAAGCATTTTTTATTTTTTTGATTATTCACATTACATTTTATGAATTTTTCTATCATCAGAATCTATATGATTTTATATTTTTTCAGTCTTTTTTTCTTTTATACTTAACTTCTCCATTTGCAATCATATCTATTGCCCGAGGCAGAATTTTCCATTCTGCTTCATGCATAATTCTCTGCTGAAGAATTTCTGGTGTATCCCCTTCTTCAACGTATACTGCCTTTTGAAGAATTATAGGTCCCGTATCAGTGCCTGCATCTACAAAATGAACTGTTGCTCCCGACACCTTTACTCCACGCTTAAGAGCTGCTTCATGAACCTTTAGTCCATAATAACCTTTACCACAAAATGAAGGTATAAGTGATGGATGAATATTAATTATCTTGCCTTCATATTTTTCTATCACATTTTCAGGAATAACAACAAGAAATCCTGCAAGCACAATAAGATCCGGAGCATATTCCTCTAATTTTTTTAAAAATTCTTTATTAAACGCTGATCTATCCGTAAAATCCTTAGGCGAAAGTACTTCTCCACGAATTCCAGCTTTTTCTGCACGTTTAAGCGCATATGCTTCCCTGTTATTGCTTATTACTCCTATGATTTCAGTATTTTTTGTAATACCATTATTTACGCTGTCAATAATTGCCTGAAGATTTGTTCCTCCGCCAGAAACGAGCACAAGTACTCTTAGCATAAAATCACACCCTCATCAGACTTTATTGTTTCTCCAAGAATAACAGCCTCTTGCCCCGACACATTTACAGCTTCAACAGTTTTATCTGCATCTTCCGGATTAACAGAAAGAATCATTCCGATTCCCATATTATATGTATTATACATTACATGTTCATCTACATTTCCTCTTTCAGCCATAATTTTAAAAATCTGAGGAACATCATAAGCATTCTTATTGATTTTTGCTGTGATACCGTCAGGAAGCATACGTGGAATATTTTCATAGAAGCCACCACCAGTTATATGGCTTGTTCCATTAATTCTGATGCCTGCATCTTTTACTGACTTCAATGCCTTAACATATATGATGGTAGGTGTAAGAAGTGTCTCACCAACTGTTTTTCCAAGTTCAGGTATATATTCAGAAAGTGATTCAACTGTCATCGGAAAAATCTGTCTTACAAGTGAAAATCCATTGCTATGAACACCGCTGGATTTTATTCCGATAAGAACATTGCCCTCTTTGATATCTGCTCCCGTAATAAGGTCTTTTCTGTCAACTACTCCTACTGAAAATCCCGCCACATCATAGTCATCTTCAGGCATAAGTCCTGGATGTTCTGCTGTTTCTCCGCCAACAAGTGCACATCCTGCCATTTTACACCCCTCAGCTATGCCCTTTACAATTGTAGCAATCTTATCCGGATAATTCCTGCCACAGGCAATATAATCCAGGAAGAAAAGTGGTTCGCCACCTGCACATGCAACATCATTTACGCACATTGCAACACAATCAATACCAATTGTGTCATGCTTATCCATAACAAATGCAAGTTTCAGTTTTGTACCTACCCCATCTGTTCCCGAAAGAAGTACCGGATCAGCCATATTTTTAAAGCTGTTCATAGAGAACGCTCCGGAAAACCCACCAATTCCGCCAAGTACTTCCGGTCTATTTGTTTCATTTACGAATTTTTTCATCATTTCTACGGATTTATAACCAGCTTCAATGTCTACTCCTGAATTCTTGTAATCCATTTTTTTCCTCCTGATTTTACCAATGACAAATGCCATAAGTTCTAATGAATCGAAAATATTATAGAGTAAATATGTTTTTTTGTAAACACAGCTAATCAGTCATTATTTTATTGTTAAAATATATTTCAAATGATATTATCTACTTATAATGTATTTTTGGATATTTTTTCTTTATGTGGGGAGGAAAGTATTATGACAATGCAAGAAAGCAGACCTAATATTGGATTTTTGACATGTCATTTAGATAATGATTATGCAATGGAAGTATGTAAGGGAGTTCAATATGCGGTAAAAGAAGCAGACTGTAACTTGATTATTTTCCCTGGTATGTATCTCAATGCTTCATATAATGATCCTGTAAATGCTAAATATGATTATCAATATAATTCTATATTTTATTATGCATCTCAGAAATCTCTTGATGCATTAATTATATCAATTGGCTCTATTGGAAAATTTCTCTCTGTTGAAGATAAAAAATCTTTTATTGACAATTTTGATATTCCTGTCCTTACAATTGAGATAGAAGTTCCGGGATATCCATTTTTATACACAGAAGGCCAGACAGGAATGAAGCAGATCATTGAACATCTGATCAATGATCATCACAAAACAAAAATTGGTTTTGTCAATGGTCGTCTTGAAAATGCCGATGCTCTTGAACGTTTTAATGTCTACAAACGCGTTTTGAAAGAAAACGGAATTGAATATGATGAAAGCCGAGTAGCATACGGAGATTTTTCAGAATATACAGAAGACATTGTCGGCACTCTGCTCGATACAAACCCGGATCTTGAAGCAATTGTTTTTGCCAATGATACAATGGCAATCGGAGGATACAAAGCAATTAAAAAGCGTGGCCTTGTCATAGGAAAAGATATTCTTGTGACCGGATATGACAATGCTCCTATATCTCTTAATCTATCGCCTCAGCTTACCACAGTTGATAATAACATTATGGATCTTGGTTATAATGCTGTTTATCAGGCATTGGAGCTTTTAAAAACCGGTGAATCTTCTGTAAGTCTTCTGCATTCCAAGATGGTCAGAAGATTATCATGCGGATGTAATCCTGCTGATGATGAAGAAATTAATGATATATCAGCTAACCTTTCAACTCTTGGAGAATCTGGTGTTCTTGAAAAATTCAAAAATATTTTCATGTCACAGTACAAAGATTCATTTTATTCAAAACAGCTGTTTGATATTCTGGACCCTTATTTCACTATGTTTATACATATAATTTTTTCGTCAGATACTCCAAACCCGGAAGAAATAAACATATCCACTGAAAATGTACTTAGTAACGAAATTATTGTATATTATTTTTCACACACAAAAATAACATATCTGCTGAATTCTCTCTCTCACTTTCTTGGAAACCTTAATATTCCGGCAGAAAAAAAGTACACATTATCTAATATTTTTAATATTGTTCTTGCTAATGTTGCTTCTATCATTTCAAACGAATATAGTAAAGCTTTACGAATGAGCAAAGAGAACATATGGTCATCTGTATATCTTGTAAGAGATACGCTTCTCACCGCAACTGACGATAAGCGTTGTTTTCAATTCATAATGAACAAGCTTCACCAGTCAAGTGGTTTTCAAAGTGCATATATTTATTTATATGATGAAACACCTATACAGCTTGCAAGCGGGCTTTGGCAGATTCCAAAATATGTTTTGCTCCAGACATATTGCAAAGACGGTAAAATACGTGTTCTCGATGGAGACAACCGTATGCTGCCTTCTTATATGATTTTTTCAAACAAAAATACGCCTAACGAACGTCGTCATACAATGATTTTAACACCTGTATTTACTAACGAAGTTCAACATGGAATATTCCTTTGTGAAGCTGACCTTTCAAATTTCTCAAATGTTTATTCAACGAGTCTTCAGCTTGGCACCGCGCTTAAATTTATTTCACTTATGAAACAGGAACTTGCAATACAAAATCGCCTTGAATCCACAATGAACGAAATACGTGAAAAAAATGATCTGCTTAACTCTCTTTCAGTAACCGATGAATTAACCGGTCTTTATAACAGACGCGGTTTCTTTGAAACATCACAGCAAATCATTGCAAATACTTCAAATGCAGGAAAGCATTCTCTTATTGCGTATATTGATATGGACAATCTGAAACAGGTCAATGACAAATTCGGTCATAAAGATGGTGATTATGCTTTAGTAAGCATATCTAATACATTAAAAAAGAGTTTCCCAAAAGGTTCAATTCTTGCAAGAATTGGCGGTGATGAATATGCTGCATTTGCACCAGACCTTTCAGATACAAGTATTGACGAAATCAAAACAAGCCTTAACTACTATTCTGATCGAGAAAATGAAGGCAATAACAAGCCTTATTACATTGAATTCAGTTATGGTTTCAAACAATTTATTTGCTCAGATTCATTAAATATTGAAGTTGATATGGCTGAAGCTGACGAAATGCTTTATGTTGATAAAAAGAATAAAAGAAAATCGATTTTAAAATCAATTAAATAATAAAATATCAATAGAATTTTGTCATAAAAAAACACATATCGGGATGATTTCCCAATATGTGTTTTTTTCATGATACTTTATCAAACTTTCATTAAAGCATAATATAGAACCATTTTTGACATAAAATATATATTTAAATTTTTACCGAATCATATCATAAATTTCTTTTGTTACAATAGATTTATTCATGCTGTAAAGATGTATTCCATATATTCCATTTTTCATAAGATCTTCAATCTGCCTTACTGCATATTCAATTCCAGCCTTGCACATATCTTCTGGTATTTCTGAATATTTTGCAATAATATCTGTAAGTTCATGTGGCACAGATGATCCCGAAAGAGAAACGCTTGTACCTAGCATTTTTGCATTTGTAATAGGCATAATGCCAGCATGTACAGGATTATCTATACCAAGTTTTTCTGCCTTTTCACGAAATCTGTAAAACTTCTCATTATCAAAAAACATTTGTGTGATGAGTTCATCAACACCACATTCACATTTCTGTTTTAAATACATCAAATCGTCATTATCATTCTTTGATTCCGGATGACATTCAGGATAACATGCTGCGGCAATTTTAAATATATTATGTTTTTTCACATCTTTAATAAGATCAGATGCATGTTTATAATAACGGTTATCAAACTCCTTATCTGTCATCATCCTTGGTTTATCACCTCTGAGACAAAGAATTCTTTTAACATTCTTCTTGTTCAGTTGAGAAAGCATATCGTCTAATTTTTCCGGAGTCATACCAACCGCAGTCATATGTGCAAGTGAAGATATTTCTGCCACATTTTCAATATACGAAGATATTTGAGCAGTTTTCTTACTATTACTTCCTCCTGCACCATATGTAACACTTATAAAATCTGGATTAAGTTCACAAATTTCATCTATTGTCTTATATATTCCATAAATATCATCATCTCTTTTGGGCGGAAAAACTTCACACGAAAATTCTATTTTATCTTTATTAAAACGATTATTTATCATCTCTGTCACCTCGGTATGAATAATAAG
>CALMUC010000019.1 GCA_937872845.1 uncultured Lachnospiraceae bacterium
GATCTTTGTCTTAACATGGTTCTCAGTTATCTTTTCGTTCATATTGGAGGTGCCAGGGGACTTGCACTGGCATATTCAGTTTCAGGGCTTACAAGTATGACACTTCTTATGTTTTTTTTGAGGCGTAAAATAGGCGGGTTCCATGGCAGAGAAATTCTTACTTCTGTTGTTAAATGCCTTATTTCTTCATCGGTAATGCTTGTGGCAGTTGTATTGCTGGATATTGTTCTTACCAGAGTTATGCCTATGTCTTCTAAGGTTTATCAATTTGGTGAGCTGCTGATATTATTAATATTTGGCATTTGTATATATGTTCTGATGGCACTTATGCTTAGAATGCATGAGCTGTCGGCAGTGATTAAGGTGCTTAAGAGAAAGTTTCTGCACCGTTAATGAAAGGGTGATTATTTATGTATCGTGAAATTCCAAAACTTGTAATGTTTCGTAACTTCGGAGAAGACAGTATTCTGATCCGTCTATCCGATATCATTCATGATTTTGATTCAAATGCAGATGAAGAGGAACATCTTGTGAGTCGGATTTACAGTGTTATAAGGAACTTACTTGAAGTAAGTACAAGTTATGCCTTTGACAGCAACCTTTGGCATGATTATCTGACATTTCTTCTTATAACAAATGAAAATCCATTTACTATCACCTGCGAAAAAACAGGAGCCAGTGATGGATCGGTGAATCGTTTTGCAAAAAATGATATGAAGATTTTCAGGCGTCTCTATAGCTATGACTTTTCAAGAATAGAAGATGCACTTTCCATCGACTGCTTTTCAACTGTCACAAACTATACTTCGATTCCAAAGAAAGAGCAGCTCTATAACAGAAATGTAAGTAAAAAAGTTCTTCTGGTTACAGAAAAGATAGAATCTGTTCTTCAAAATGATGAAGATGAAGCAGCAGATGAGATGTTTGATATACTAACAGAATTTTATAAACAATATGGAATAGGAATGTTTGGACTTAATAAAGCTTTTCGTATTTACCATGAGGATGGCAAGGATCTAAAAATCATTCCAATTACGAATACGTCAGATGTGAGACTTTCAGATCTTGTCGGATATGAAATTCAGAAAAAAATGCTGCGTGAAAATACAGAAGCTTTTGTAGAGGGGAAACTGGCCAATAACTGTCTTCTATATGGAGACAGCGGTACGGGTAAATCAACAAGTATTAAGGCTCTTATCAATGAATATTATGATCAGGGGCTGCGTATGATAGAAATATATAAACATCAGTTCAAGGATCTTTCGCCAGTTATTTCCATGATAAAAAATAGAAATTATCGTTTTATTATATATATGGATGATCTTTCATTTGAAGATTTTGAAATAGAATATAAATATCTGAAAGCTGTTATCGAAGGAGGTCTGGAAACAAGACCTGATAATGTTTTGATATATGCAACTTCAAACAGACGTCATCTTATCAAAGAAACATGGAAGGATAGAAGTGATCTGGAAGAGGATCTGCATCATTCAGATACTGTGGAGGAGAAACTTTCTCTTTCGAGTAGATTTGGTGTGAGTATAGGATATATAAATCCAAGCAAGAAGGAATTTGATGCAATAGTGACAGAGCTTGCTAAAAGACATCCTGAAATTTCTCTTACCGAAGATGAACTTAAAGCTAAGGCAAATGAATGGGAAATTGCACATGGAGGATATTCTGGCAGAGCTGCGCAGCAGTTTATTGATTATATAGTTGGACAAAGTGAGAATTCAAAATGACAAAAAAAAAGCGCGCCGCGGCAATTTGTTGTGAATTAAATAAAGAATATGGAACAGAAATTCCTGTTACTCTTAAATACGACGGGGATAAACCGTGGCAGCTTCTATTTGCTACAATGCTTTCTGCACAATGCACAGATGAACGCGTAAACAGTGTAACCGAAAAGCTCTTCATTAAATATCCATCTCTTGTATCATTTGCTGAAGCAGAAATTTCAGAATTAGAGAGAGATATTTATTCAATAGGATTTTACCATAGTAAAGCCTATAATATTA
The DNA here is from genome assembly GCA_937872845.1 of uncultured Lachnospiraceae bacterium. Classification (GTDB taxonomy): domain Bacteria; phylum Bacillota; class Clostridia; order Lachnospirales; family Lachnospiraceae; genus Eubacterium_Q. The sequence continues at coordinate 2,019 of CALMUC010000019.1, forward strand.
TTCGTTGTGCAAATGCACTTATTGAACAGTATGATAGTGAAATTCCGTCTGATATAGATGAACTTATTTCACTTCCAGGGGTTGGAAGGAAAACTGCAAATGTTGTCAGAGGACATATTTTTAATATACCATCAATTGTTGTAGACACGCATGTCAAACGAATATCCAGACTTGTTGGACTTACAGATGAAACGGATCCTGAAAAAATAGAATATGATCTGATGAAAACAGTTCCAAAAAATCAGTGGATATTGTATAATCTTCAAATGATTACGCATGGAAGAAAAGTATGTATTGCACGCAGACCGTGCTGCACAGAATGTGTATTAAAAGATATTTGCGTATATAATTGTGAAAATGAAAAGAAAAATAGTGGTTTTGCAGAGAAGTAAGTATTAATATTTATAAAAATCCATGGAAAAAGAGGTAATTGCAATGGTAGATTTCAGCAAGAAAAGAAAGAAAAGTACAAGAATTATAGCAGGTGTGATATGCGCATTACTTGTTATAGGGATGATTATCGGACTTCTTGTATCAGCAGTCTGATGGCAGGAAGATAGGGGTTCAAATGAAACGAATGAAACGTCATGCAGTATGGAATAAAAAAAATATACAAAGATCAGTTGCATTTGCAGCACTCGGCGCAGCTTTTATTGCGGTATCTGTTTTTTTTAATGCAGGAAGAGCAAATGCATATGAAAATAATATAAGCACTGAGGCACAGAATGTAACAATCCGTGATGGAGTAACAATAGATGGAATAGATGTAAGCGGACTTACAGAATCAGAGGCTTATGATAAAGTAAATAATGAAATTATGTCAGAGTCAGATGCAACCGTAAAACTTTCAAGTGATTATGGGGAAGTAGATACAACACTTAGTCTGATAGGATATGATAATCATTTGAAATCAGCTGCCGCGGCAGCTGCTGATATTGGAAATAAAGGAACAATATTGAAGAGATTCAAAGATGAAAAGAGGCTATCAAGTGGTGAAAGTTCTATTGTTCTTTCAAGAACAGTTGATGCATCTTTGGTTCAAACTGTTATTGACAGCGCACTTAATAAAGAATTTAACAGTACAGGCAAGTATCAGTTGAATAAAAATGGTGATGGTACGGTTGCGGTTGTGTCGAGTGGTACGTCTGTAAATGTTGATAAGGATGCAACGAAAGAGGCCATTGAGAAGGTACTTAATTCTGGATGGAATAAATCAGATGTAAGTGCTGCTTTGACAACAAAAGACAGTGATGATGAAAACTCTATTTCGGAAATACATGATCTGCTGGGAACATATACAACACAGTACAATAATAAAATAGAGAGAGCGAAAAATGTTCAGCGTGCAACTGATCTAATGAATGGGCATGTTCTTTTTCCGGGAGATGAAATCTCTGTTTATAATACAATATCACCTATTTCAGCAGATAATGGATATGGGACAGCGCATGCTTATGTAGGAACTGATGTAGTTGATTCAGTGGGAGGCGGAGTATGTCAGGTCGCAACAACACTTTATAATGCAGTGCTGCGTGCAGAACTTCAGGTAGTACAGAGAAATAACCATAGTATGACAGTGGCGTATGTTCCGATATCATTTGATGCAGCAATAGCAGGAGGGGTATTTGATCTTAAATTCCGCAATAATCTTGATTCACCGGTATATATTGAAGGCGTGTATGATGGTTCGGGAAATCTTACATTTAATATATATGGTAAGGAATATAGAGATGCAGGACGGACTATCGATTTTAAATCAGAGACAACAGGGACTATACAGCCAGGGGCTGATATAGTAACAAAGGATCCTGCTGTTCCTGTCGGACAGGAATTAGAGACAAGTAAAGCAGTTACAGGATATACAGCAGCTCTTTATAAATATGTTTATGAAAATGGTACACTTAAAGATACTATTTGTATAAATACGAGCCGTTATCAGGCATCGCCAAGGAAGGTTTCTGTAAATCCGGATTCAGATGCGGCAGCCGCACAGGCGGCGGCAGATGCGGCGGCAGCACAGGCAGCAGCAGATGCAGCGGCACAGCAACAGGCAGCAGCACAGCAGGCAGCAGCACAGCAGGCAGCGGCAGCACAGGCGGCAGCAGCACAGGC
>CALMUC010000020.1 GCA_937872845.1 uncultured Lachnospiraceae bacterium
TCTTGAGGTATCGGAAGAAAAAGAATCTTTGGAAGAGATTAACGGAATATCAGAAACGATTCCAGCAACGAACTTCCGCATCACAGATGATGAGCTTGGACAGGGTACAGCAAAAGAAAAGTTCCGTGCCAATATCATGGCTATCCAGTTGTTAAAGAAATGTGAGGATGAGAATCGCAATGCAACACCGGAAGAACAGGAAATCTTATCCAGGTACGTTGGCTGGGGAGGTCTTGCAGATGCATTTGATGAGACAAAAGCTGCATGGGAGACAGAATATCTGGAATTAAAGACGGTTCTTACACCAGAGGAATATGCTGCAGCCAGAGCTTCCACCTTAAATGCTCATTATACACAGCCGATTGTGATTGAAAGTATGTATCAGGTGTTGGAGAATCTGGGATTTACAAAAGGAAATATCCTGGAGCCGTCTATGGGAGTCGGGAACTTCTTTGGAATGCTTCCAGAGAATCTAAACCAGTCCAAACTTTATGGCGTGGAATTGGACAGCATCAGTGGCAGAATTGCAAAGCTGCTCTATCCAGATGCCAATATTCAGATCAAAGGTTTTGAGAAGACAGATTATCCTAATGACTTTTTTGATGTGGCGATTGGAAATGTGCCATTTGGTGCATACAAGGTCAATGACCGTCAGTATGATCGCTACAATTTCATGATCCATGATTACTTTCTCGCCAAGACGATAGATCAGTTACGTCCAGGTGGTGTGGCGGCACTGATCACAACAAAGGGAACTATGGATAAGGCGTCACCGGAAGTCCGGAAATATCTGGCAGAGCGGGCAGATCTGTTGGGAGCAATCCGACTGCCGAACACAGCTTTTAAGGCAAATGCAGGAACAGAAGTCAGTGCTGATATCCTGTTTTTCCAGAAGAGGGAAAGCCTTACGAAAGAAATGCCGGAATGGATAAATCTGGATAGTGATGTCAATGGTATTACAGTCAATCAGTATTTTGTTCAGCATCCGGAAATGATTCTGGGTGAGATGAAAGAAGTGTCCGGTCCGTATGGTATGGAAACAACCTGTGCTCCAATGGAAGGAGCTGATTTGGAATTACAGTTACAAGAAGCTGTGAAACAAATTAAGGGAAGCATGGTACCGGCAGTAGATGTGGAAACAGAACTGGATGAGATGCCAGAGAGTATTCCGGCAGATCCGAATGTCAGAAATTACAGCTATACGGTGGTAGATGATCAGGTATATTACCGTGTCAACTCTTTGATGAATCAGGTGAAAATGCCTGCAGCCACTGCAGAACGTGTAAAAGGCATGGTTGCAATCCGTGATACCGTTCGTGAGCTGATCGCCATGCAGATGGAAGAATTTGTCACAGACGAAGAAATCCAAAAACAGCAGGAAAAACTGAATCAGGTGTATGATACCTACACAGCAAAGTATGGAGTTATTGGAAGTAATGCTAATAAACGGGCATTTTCTGATGACTCTTCTTATTGTCTGCTGTGTTCCCTGGAAGACTTGAATGAAGATGGAACATTGAAGCGGAAAGCGGACATGTTCACCAAACGAACCATCAAAAAGGCGGTTGCTGTGACAAGTGTGGAGACAGCCACAGAAGCACTTGCTCTGTCTTTAAATGAAAGGGCTAAAGTAGATCTCCCATATATGGCACAGCTGACCGGAAAGACCGAAGAGAAAATTACAGAAGAGCTGGTTGGAGTTATCTTCAAAAATCCACTGACAGACCAGTGGGAAAGCGGAGATGAATATCTCTCCGGAAATGTTAGGGATAAATTAAATACTGCGAGAACTTTTGCAGAGAATCATCCGGAATTCACATCGAATGTGCGTGCACTAGAGGCAGTTCAGCCGAGAGATCTGGAAGCATCGGAGATTGAAGTGCGTATTGGAGCTACCTGGATTGAACCTTCGGATTATCAGGATTTTATGCAAGAAACATTGCATACACCATGGTATCTGCTTCAGAAAGAAATACAGGTGAAATTCTCTGAGGTAAATGGTGAGTGGAGGATTACAGGAAAGAATGCCGACAGTCCCCAAAATGCGTTTGCCTATGCAACGTATGGAACTGAGAGAGCAAATGCCTATAAGATTCTGGAAGATACCCTGAACCTGAAAGATGTACGCATCTATGATAAGAGTGTCAATGAAAATGGTGATGAGATCCGTGTCCTTAATAAGAAAGAAACCATGCTGGCATCACAGAAGCAGGATGCCATGAAAGCAGCATTTAAAGACTGGATTTTTAAAGATCAGCAGAGGCGTGAACGACTGGTAAAGGTGTACAATGAACGATTTAACAGCATCCGTCCCCGTGAATACGATGGTAGTCATTTGACTTTCCCAGGAATGAATCCGGAAATAGAGCTTCGTCCGCATCAGAAAAATGCAGTCGCACATCAGTTATACGGTGATAATGTG
>CALMUC010000021.1 GCA_937872845.1 uncultured Lachnospiraceae bacterium
GTTGCAACCAAGGTTCTTCCCAATACCGGAATTCCACTTCCATTTGTAAGTTATGGTCTTAGTTCACTTTTAAGTACTGCAATTTTAATCGGTATTGTGTTAAATGTCAGTCTTCAGAAGAAGCAATTTTAATTACCGGAGGTTATATAAAATATATGAATATAGTTTTGATTGCACATGATCCAAAGAAAAAGCTTATGCAGAATTTCTGCATTGCTTATAGAGGAATTTTAAGTCATCATGATATTTATGCTACGGAAACAACAGGTCGTCTTGTTGAAGAAGCTGCAGGACTTCATGTTCATAAATTTCTTGCTGGACATCTCGGTGGAGTTCAGCAAATTGCAACACAAATTGAATCAAACCAAATGGATATAGTGATTTTTCTTAGAGAGTCCATGATAAGTCAGCCTCATAACAATGATTTTCATAATATAGGTACTTTATGTGATATACACAATATTCCTTTTGCTTCTAATCTTGCAACAGCAGAGTTATTGATTAAAGCTCTTGAGCGTGGTGACTTAAATTGGAGAGAATTATATAAACACTAAAATCAGAGGTTCTTAATGAAGAAAGCATTTATTTTCTATTTATTTATTATGATATTTACTATAGGAGTTGTAGGCTTTTTTTTGTTGAAGTGTCTTACATTTGATTCTCATTTTTCAAATAAAACGATTGATAATATAAAAACTACAGATAATCTGCCTACACTAGACGCTCTTGGTTATCAATCTGAATATGCAGTTGTTCCGGCAAATACTGAAATAAATTCAGATGCATTTACTAATGATACATATGCGGCTCTTTTAGTTGATAATACAGATAAAAAAGCTATAATTGCGCATAATGCATTTAGAAGAATTTATCCTGCAAGTACTACTAAGCTTATGACAGCTCTTGTTGTTTTAAAAGCAGTTGATGATGGAAAGATTTCACTGGATGATGTTGTAACATTATCTTCAACTACTGATATATCAGATCCAGATGCAGTTAAAAGTAATCTGACTGCAGGCTGCTCAATATCAGTAAGAAATCTTTTATATGGACTTTTGATAAAATCATACAATGATTATGCTGTAATTCTTGCAAATTATGTAGGTGGAAATGAACAGACATTTGTTGACAGCATGAATGCTGAAGCAGCCAGCCTTGGAGCTACAGGATGTCATTTTGTAAATCCTAATGGACTTCATGATGATAATCATTATATAACAGCATATGATATGTATATTATTATAAATGCCGTATCAAAATATGATATAATTCATGAGATTGATTCCAAATCATCATTTACCTATACATATAAAGATGCAAATGGCAATGAACAGACTGATGATATAACACCTACGAATTTATTTCTTGATGTTAATGACAGCCTGCCTTCAAATATTGAAATTGAAGCCTGGAAAACCGGAACAACATCTCTTGCCGGCAATGTTCTTACAATGAATGTAAATATAGACGGTAAAAATTATACACTATTTGCTGCAGACAGCATAAGTCCAAAGGATTTATACAGCTGCTATTCAAGAATGTTTAATATGACAGAGTAACTATGTTCTTTGTATATATTATATGCACTAAACTTTCATAAAATACGGGAGGAAATTAGGAATGCTTCAGATCATTATAGGGGAAAAAGGTAAAGGTAAAACAAAGCTTTTGATTGAAACTGCAAACAATGACATCAAGGTCAGTGGCGGTTCAATTCTCTTCATTGACCAGAGCAACAAGCATATTTATGAACTCTCCAATAGAATACGCTTTGTAAATGTTGAAGATTTTCAAATTGAAAGTACAGATATGTTTTTAGGCTTTATTCTTGGATTGATTTCATCTGATAGTGATATAGATAAGATTTTTCTTGATAATTTTAAAATTCTCAGCAAATCACACAGTGATAAACTGGAATTTATTATAACAAAACTTAAGGAAATTTCACAAAAATTCAATGTTGATTTCGTTGTAAGTTTATCAATGCCTTCTTCTGAACTTCCTCATGAATTTGAAGATGATATTTTAATTGCACTTTAATAATTCACAATCAGGAAATGATAAATGTCAAAAATTTCAAATACAAATTCAAAAGTAGTACAACTAAATAAGAAAATCAAATTAAATTCTGCTGTTATCATTTTTTTCATCATATTGATTTATGTTGTCGGCAACGTTATAAAGTCTGCAACGAAAGATACATATACTATTTATCAAGTCAACTCCAGTAATATTAACAATAATATTTCATGTACTGGCATTGCACTCAGAAAAGAAACATCAGTTAAATCAACAAAAACAGGATATGTGATTTACTTTGCAAAAGATGGAGATAAAGTCAGTCTTGGAGAAAATGTATGCAGTGTAGACGAAACTGGAAATATAATAAAATCAATTCAGTCTGATAAAGATGGCAGTAATACAGCTTCTCTTACAGATGCTGATTATGCTGAAATAAGAAGTACAATAGATACATATAAATCTGCTTATACAGATGAAACATTTGGTGAAGTGTATAATTTTAAAGATCAGATTGAAAGTAATGTACTTGCAATATCTAGTGAAGCTATGGGCAATATTGTGAATCAGAGTGATTCATCTGTTTCATCAACACTTGAAAATATTGTTTCTCCTGACAGCGGTGTAATTGCTTATTATACAGATGGCTTTGAGTCAAAAACCTCAGAAAATTTAACTGCTGATGATTTTCTTAAATCGCAATACAAAAGAGCAACAATCAAGTCAGGAACTATGCAGACTGCTGGTTCAACTGTATTTAAATTGTGCTCTGATGAGAATTGGCAGATTGTATGTCTTCTTGATAAAAGTCAGGCAAACACATTGCTTGAAGAAAATTCAATTGATTTTAAAATAAACAATTCGCCAGAGGCTATAAAAGGTGCAACATACAATATTATTACACTGCCTTCAGATAAGGATCACAGTCTGCTTGTTTTAAATCTAGACAAGTATATGGTAGATTACATAGATGATAGATTTTTTAATATTGATATAATTATGAATCAATATGAAGGACTAAAAGTTCCAAATGATTCAATTGTTGAAAAAAAATTATATAAGATTCCAATTGGAAATGTTGCAACTTCAACGGATGCATCGACTCTTAGTTTAAATATTCTGCGTACAGATAAAAATGGAAAACAGTCACCTCAGAAATTAGATGTACATATTGATAAACAGGATAGTGGATATTATTACGTTGATTCATCTGAATTTAAAGATACAGACTTTCTTGTTCAAGATAATGATTCTCAATCTGTTCCTGTGATTTCTTTAGAATTTGAAAATGTCAAAGGCGTATATCTGGCTAATCAGGGGATAGCTGATTTTAAAGAAGTAAATGTTAAAAAGACTGAAGATGAATTTACTATAATTGATGATGGTGGAAATCTTAAAGAATATGACAGTATAGTTCAAAATGCAAAATCAGTAACTGCTGATCAGTCACTAAATTAATTATGCTTACAGTATTATTTTGAAATATTTAATAAGATTTTGTATTATATATATTTGTACATTTTAAAAATTTCAACTTAAATAATATTTATAAAAGGAAATAATATAATGGTTCAGGAAAATTACAAAAAAGTTTGTGAACAAATAAATGATACATGTGAAAAATGTGGTAGAAATCCTGACGATATAACTCTTATTGCAGTGAGTAAAACTAAACCTCTGTCACAAATTGAAGAATTAATAAAAATTGGTGTGACTGAATTTGGTGAAAATTATCCACAGGAATTAAAAGAAAAATCAGAAAATGTATCTGTTCCGGTACATTTTCATCAGATAGGACATCTTCAATCAAATAAAGTAAAATATATTATAGATAAAACTTCATTAATTCACTCTGTTGATTCTATTCAGCTGGCAAAAACAATCGAAAAAGAGTGCATTAAACATGAAATAACAGCAGATATACTTATTGAAGTTAATTATGCTGAAGAAGATTCAAAATTTGGTGTAACTAAAGAAGAAACTGAGCCATTGATTCGTCGAATCACTTCAGAATGTCCTCATATAAATATTTGTGGCCTTATGACAATTGCACCTTTTACAGAAGATCCTGAGAACAATCGTCAGATTTTTCACGGCATGAAACAACTATTACTTGACATAAAATATAAAAAAATAGATAATGTTTCTATGAATGTGCTTTCAATGGGTATGACTAATGATTATAAAATTGCCATTGAAGAAGGTGCAACTATGGTGCGTGTCGGCACTGCAATATTTGGAGCTAGAAATTATAATAAATAATAAGTATGGGGGTTATTTATATGGGTTTCCTCAAAGATTTTTTTTCTATAAATGATGATCCTGATGATGATGATTTAGATGATGATGATACTTTATTTGATGAAGAAGAAAGTGAAGAGAATGTTCGCCCTGTAGTAAGAACGAATAAGCCTGCCAAAAAAAGCAATGGAAATGCATTTGGTTCTATCTTTTCAAAAATTTCTCAGCCAAAGCCTGATTCTGTTTCTGATTCAAATAAATCAAATAACAATTATAGTAATCATAAATCAGAATATAGTAATTACGCTGCTTCTGATCATTATTCCCGCAGTACTAATGACATTGAGAATGGTTCTGGAAATAATAATCCACAGCATAGTCATGCTAATTCTAAAGTAGTTGATTTTAACAATATGCATGAAACAGCAAAAATTAATATTGATGACAATACAATATTAATTTCTCATCCTGGTTTATATGAGCAGTCACAAATCATTACAGATGCACTAAAAAGAGGTGCAGTTGTTACTATTGATCTTCAAGGAATTGATAGTCTGACCGGGCAAAGAATCATTGATTTTGTTGCTGGTGGCATAAGTGTAAATGATGCTAAAATTGAAGAAGTCGCAAAAAATGTATTTTTAGTTGCACCACGAGGAAGGCAGCTTATTACATTACAGGAATTGGAGAACCATAATTATAGTAAATCAAAGAATAATTCAAATCATAAAAATAACTCTGGAATTTTAATTAGATAATTAATTATATCTTTGTTTGGCAAATTGTTATTGCTTGAGTTATGTGGGGGATTTTGATGCTTACACCAGTAGATATTCAGCAAAAAAAATTTAAAACTGGAATTGGTCTTGATAAAAAAGATGTAATAACTTTCTTTAATGAAGTATCTTCAAGTTATTCTGAATTATATAGATCTAATGCTGAATTAAAAGAAAAAGTCATTACTCTTACAGATACAGTTCAACATTATAAAACAACAGAAGAAAATCTTCAGAAGAAGCTTATGCTTGCAGATAAAAATTCAGAAGAACAGATGGCTAATGCGGAAAAATCAGCAAAAGCAATTGAACTTGAGGCTCAAAATCGTGCAGCTGAGATTGTAAAGGATGCAAAAGAGAGTTTAGCTTCCATGGAAAATCAACTTGAAAGTTTAAAGGCTGAATATTCTGATTATAAAGCTAAAGTAGTTGAGTTATCAGGGCAGATGTTTCAGTTTCTTGAAGTTCATGATTTTGATAACAGTCCGCTTTTTGGTGGATTTGGTTATGGTGGTGGATATGCTACATCAGTTTCAGTAAATTCGACTGATAGTGAGTATTCTGAGAATTCACAGATTCATGATAATTCGGCAGATTTAAATAGTTCAGTTTCGAATGGTAGTAATTCTACAAATGTTTATGGAACAACACTTGGCGGTGATGGAATAGATCCATTTAAAGCTTTAAAAGGTGATGAGGATTTCGGTTCTCTTTTTATGGATAATGCTACTGATAAGCAAAAAAGCAAAATACCTCTTCATACAAAGAAAACCACCGAAACTGCAAAAAAAGGAAACACTCCAGATGATGACAGTTTTATGTTTACCTAAAATTAAATAAATTTATACTGAAGAAAAGCAGGATATGTAAGGAGAATTGCATATAATGACGGACAACTTAACATCTATAACTGTAAAGCAGAATAATTTACCTATATATAACATTGAGTACAGAACATCTTTTGATGATTTAATCAATTATTTTAAATATTATAGTCCTGACAAAAATCGTAAATGTTGTATTGTGTCAGATTCAAAAGTAGCATCCTATTATCTGGATGCTATTTTTCATATTGCAGATAAAAATTTTCAAACTGTAGTTTCTTTTGTTTTTCCTGAAGGCGAAGAAAGCAAAAATTTAAATACTATTCATGATATATATGTTAAGCTTATAGAAAATAATTTTGACCGTAATGATCTGATGATTGCTTTAGGAGGTGGTGTAACAGGAGATATGTGTGGTTTTGCTTCTGCAACTTTTCTCAGAGGAATTAATTTTATTCAGATTCCAACTAGCCTGCTTGCTGACGTTGATTCAAGTATTGGTGGTAAAACTGGTGTCGACTTTGATTCATACAAAAATATGGTTGGAGCATTTCATATGCCATCTCTTGTCTATATAAACATTAAAACACTTAAGACGTTGGATAGAAGACAATGGAATTCGGGAATGGGAGAGGTCGTAAAATCTGCACTTATTAAGGATAAAGATTTTTTTGAATTTTTAGAAAAAAATAAATTCAAAATAAAATCAATGGATGAGTCAATAATAAAAAATATGATTTATAAATGTAATATTATAAAAAAGAATGTTGTTGAATATGATCCGAAAGAAACAAAAGGAGAACGTGCTAAACTGAATTTTGGACATACGCTTGGACATGCCATTGAAAAATATATGAACTTTAAATTTTTACATGGAGAATGTGTATCTATTGGCTGTATGCTTGCCACAATTATTTCATACAAAAGAAATATGATTTCTAATGATGATTTGCAACGCATAACTTCTTTTTTTATCAGCAACATGGAGATTCCAAAACTTCCAGATGACATTGATATAGTTAAAATTATTGATATAACAAAAAATGATAAAAAATCTGAATGCGGCAGGGTGAAATTTATTCTTTTGAATGGAATAGGAAATGCTGTTGTTGATTCTACAGTAACTCATGATGATATGTATTCAGCTTTTAATATATATATGAATAAATACAATAAAAAGGAAATTTCTAATGGATAATTCAAAAAAGTCTTTTCATTATATTTTAGTATGCTTTTTTATGGTTTTTCTGGCTGCGCTTGATCAGATACTCAAATTGCTAGTTATAAAAAATATAAAACCGTATCATGATGAAGTCAAAGTTTTAGGAAACTACATTGTACTTTATCACATAAAAAATTCCGGTACAGCATGGGGACTTCTTAGTAACAGAATTCCTTTTCTTATTGTTGTTACAATTGTAGTTTTTATATTTATATTTATTTTATATCATAATCTTGATTTTAGAAGCAGATATCTTCCAATAATAATATGCCTGACTTTTATATCTGGTGGAGCAATAGGAAATATGATTGACCGCATAAGACTTCATTATGTAACTGACTACATTTACATTAAATTTATTAATTTTCCAGTTTTTAATTTTGCTGATATGTGTATTACAATACCTGTTTTCTTGTTATTGCTTTTTATGATATTTAAATATAATTCTGATGATTTCGATGTATTCACAGGTAATAAAATTTTACTTTCAGATGGAAGGTATGAACCCAAAAGAACTTTATCAAAAAAAACAGATAAAAAAAATAACACTATAAAACAATAATAAATATAGAAAAGATCGAACTAATGAACAAAAGACAATCATATATTCATACAAAAACAACATCAAATAAATCAAAACAATTAATATATATCAATGAAAAAAATAATGAAATGTATGAAAATCCGGATAATAATGAACATTATATGTTTATACCGGAAAATGATGAAAACGAGATAAGACTTGATAAATTTATTGCCAGTCATTTACCGGATTTATCCCGTTCATATCTGCAAACGTTAATTGAATCTGGAAATATTAATGTATCAGGGAAAAAAGTAAAATCATCATATAAAATAAAGAGTAATGATAATATTACAGTAGAAATACCGGCTCCAAAAGAACTGTTAATAGAAGC
>CALMUC010000022.1 GCA_937872845.1 uncultured Lachnospiraceae bacterium
CGCCATTGATGCAGATAAAAATTCCAGCAGACAGACCATTATTGCTAAAACTGCGATAACTATCACTTTTTTTAATTTATTATTCATTTTTCTCCCTCATATTTTAATTTACGATATAACTGCATAACCCCTCTGATACTACTAAATTATACAGGATAAAATATATAGTGCAAATTTTTTCACATACCACTGCCTGATATTTTTCAGCTGTTATTTGAATTTTTATAAAACTACTTTTTTATACATTTCACCTAATTTTATTAATTTATATTTATATTGTTATTTCTTTTTAAAAGTGATAGGATAAATTTCGCCAAATTATTTAAGAAAGGGTGTGCCGTAAAATTATAAATGCGGACTGGATAACTTTTTTATGAAAAACAAAAAAAACTTTGCACTTCTCAGCTTTTTTCTGCTATTTACTGTTGCAATAGCAATTGCTTTTTTACCATCTTTTAACAGTAATGTAGCTAATGGCATTGCCAATAACAAAGCAATTGATTTAAGTAATCTTGACTCTGCGTCAAGAACCATTCTGGATTCTGTGACATATGCAAAATCAATCCATATACTTGCCATGCTTCTGCTCGGCTTTGGATTCTTAATGGTATTCATGCGTGGTCACGAATACACATCTCTCACTGCAACACTGCTTGCAGTAAGTATTTCAATTCCTGTATATATGCTTGTAAAAAGTATTATAAGCCCAGAATATAATATCATGAGTATAAGCGGTCTTATTTATGCTGAATTTGCTGCTGCAAGTCTTCTTATCTGTATGGGAGCCGTCCTTGGACGTCTTAAAACTGATCAATATTTTATTTTAAGCATTCTTTTTACCGTTGCTTATGCTTTTAATGAATGGCTGTTACTTGAAAGCAGACTATTTGATGGTTTCCTTGATGTTGGCGGATCTGTTTCAATTCATGCATTTGGTGCTTACTTTGGTCTCGGAGCTGTTGCATTCACTGATAAATTTTTTAAAGACAATAAATCTCCTGAAGTTGATAAAACCAGTAATGAATTCTGCATGCTTGGCAGTCTGGTTCTATGGCTGTTCTGGCCTTCTTTTACAAGTGCTCTTGTCAGTCCATCGGAAAGTTATCCTACTGTTCTGAATACTGTACTTGCACTCTGTGGATCTACTCTTGCAACTTATATATTTACAAAATTAATTCGTGGAAAAATTGAAATTGAAGATATTGCAAATGCTGCCCTCGCCGGCGGAGTATGTATTGGTTCCTGCTGTGCTGCAGCCACTCCCGGATTTGCTATGATTATAGGTATCTGTGCCGGTTCATTAAGTACATTAGGTTTCAGTATCATTGCTCCTAAGGTATGTAAGATTATTCGTGGAACTGACAGTTGCGGTGTACACAATCTCCATGGTATGCCCGGTGTTCTTGGCGGACTCTTTGCTATCATAATTACAGGAAATGCAAAAGTTCAGATTTCAGCCATTTTATGTACAGTTATAACAGGTCTTATTTTAGGTCGTATCACAGGTTTTATTGTTGGTCTTTTTGGCAAAAAAGAAAACATTTATGATGATGCAGATGATTTTAATATAGAGTAAGATAACCTTTTGACCTTAACTTTATAATACATATATTCCTATTCAAAAAAATCTGTAAGCAGATAATGACACAAGGTCAAATTTCTGCTTACAGATTTTTTATTTTATACTATGGCACATTTTATGATATATTTTCATTATGTTATATTATTTTTATATTTTCTACAGCTTTCCTCCATAAACAGGAAAAATGCCAAATTCTCCATAGTCGCTCATTTTATCCATATTTTTCAATATTTCCATATCCTCTTCTGAAATTTCAAAATCGATATCAGCATTATTTTTCATATGTTCCGGATTTGCTGTCTTGGGAAGAACAATAGTTCCAAGCTGCCAGTCATATCTTATACAAAGCTGCGGAATGCTTACACCATATTTTTCTGCCATGTCAAAAATCATTTTGTTTTTTAATACAGCCCCATGGGCAACTGGAGAATATGCCTCTACTGCAATATTTTCTTTTTTGCAAAACTCAATTAAATCAAATGGCGTATTTGAAATATGACATAAAATCTGATTTACTGCAGGTCTTATCTTGCATATATTAAGAATATTTTCAATATCATCTTTCTTGAAATTTGACACTCCGATTGAACGGACTTTTTTTGAAAAAACGGCATCTTCCATTGCTTTCCACACATCTCTGTTTTCATTATAATAATGATTCTCGGACTGATTTACCTCCTTCCAAGGCTGAGGACTATGAATGATCATCATATCAATATAATTAAGTCCCATAATTTCAAGTGTTCTGTCAATTGACTTCGCTGCAGAGTCATAAGTTTTATTTTCAGCAGCTACTTTAGAAGTTACAAATATTTGCTCACGTGAAACCGTGGATGTATTAACCGCTTTTCCAACTCCACCCTCGTTTCCATAAGCCTGAGCTGTATCAATATGCCTATATCCTATTTTTACAGCTTCCTTTACTGCATCTGTTACTTTAGCATTATCAATAAACCATGTACCAAGAGCAAGTTTTGGAATTTTAATTCCATTATTTAATTTAATATCCTGATTTAATATCATATATTTCTCCTTATTATTTATCATTTCAAACTTTTATATTCTTCATCTGACACAGCTTCACACCATTCATTTGATGTATTTGTGCCTGCGACTTCTATTGCAAGATGTGCCATCCAGCTGTCACTTGCTGCACCATGCCAATGTTTCACTTCTGCCGGAATATTAATTACTTTCCCCGGAATAAGCTCAACTGCTTCTTTACCTTCTTCCTGATACCAGCCTCGTCCTCCTATGCAAATAAGCATCTGTCCTCCACCAGCTGTGGCATGATGTATATGCCAGTTATTACGGCATCCAGGTTCAAACGTTACATTATGAATCATCACCTGATCCGTAGAAACAGGTGCCAGATAGCTTTGTCCTACGAAATACTGTGCAAACGCATCATTCGTTGCTCCGATTGGAAAGAAGATTTCTTTCTGGAACTTATCCTTTCCAGATAATGCGGCGACTGTTTTTCCCGGTTCTTCCGGCTCTTCATCTGTCCATATTTCCTTTGCCATGTTAAATACTGCCCATCCCATTGGCCATCCTGCATAAAATGCTGCGTGTGTAATAATTGCTGCAATCTCTGCTTTTGTAATACCATTCTTCTTTGCTGTCATCAAATGATATTTTAGTGAGCTATCAGCAATTCCTCTTCCCATAAATACTGAGATTACAATAGTGCTTCTTGTTTTTAAATCAATTGTATCATCACTCCATATCTGTCCAAATAAAATCTCATCATTTATTTTACCAAATTCCGGTGCGAATTCTCCTAATTTATCCTTACCTGCTGTTTGTATAATTTTTGACATTTTTATTCTCCTTTAACATCTGTAATTATTTTATCATTTATAATTTATTCAGCATCTTTACAATCGCTTCAACATTTATAAATTATAATTGCTTCAGAAACCGTTCAATTTCATATTTTGGTGTAAGTCTTTCTGCTCCATCCACTGAATATTTGACATCTAGTGTATTTGCATCATTCCCTATAATGCTGATCATATCTTTAAATGTAGATCCTGGCCATCCTGCATTTGTTGCAAATAACATAATTTGCTTTCCTTTCAGGTTATTTTCATTTAAAAAGGTTCTTATCGGTTCTGCCATCGTATACCACCACACCGGAGTACCAATAATGATTCTGTCATAGTCATTAATATCTGTTTCCAGTTTCCTTATTTCCGGAGTCTTTTTTTCCTCTCTGTTATTCTCAGTAGAATCAACAAGTTTCTGATAAATTGCTGTATATGGTTTTACAGGAATTATTTCCGCAATATCACATTTAATAATATTTTTCATATATTCAGCTGTTTCCCGTGTATGATTGCTATAAGAATAAAATACAATCAATGTTTTCATAATATAACCTCTCTTTCTTGCATATTTCATCTTATACTTCTTTTGTATGAAATTATGCATACATATCATAATATACAATTATATATTTATAATTATTTAGTATTTTCAACTTGATAATATGTCATATTTTTTCATTTGTACAATGCTATTTTCACATATAACTATGCATTTGGTGCATGGTAAGTTATAATATTATCAATATTCAGCCGCTATTTTGAACTGCTGTTCATTATATTGAATTTTATTTATAGTAAGATTATTAAAGGAGAAATATGAGTATTGAATCAGAACAATATCGACAATTTATTTCTATTTATAATAACAAGACATTATCTGCCGCAGCTAAAGAAATGATGATTTCTCAACCCGCTCTCAGTCGTTCAATGCAGCGCCTTGAAGATGAGCTTTGTGTACATCTTTTTGACCGCACTAATAACAGGATGATTCTGAACAACAGTGGAAAGTTATTTTTGAAATACGCTCACATTATGTCAGATACTGAGTCAGAATTAATTCGGGCTGTCAGAGAATTTGACAGAAGCTGCCGAACTATTTCTATAGGTACTTGTGCGCCCGCACCTCTGTGGTATATCCTTCCAATTATGTCTCAGCTCTTTCCAGATATGGCAATTTCTACCGAGCTTGGAATGACCGAAGATATACTTAATGGATTTAAAAATAACACTTTTCAACTTGCAATCATTCCATATGAGATGAAAGAATCAAATATAATATGTTCACATATGATTGACGAAAACCTATTTTGGGCATTGCCAAAAACACATAAATTTGCGAAAAAAAGTGAACTCTCTTTTTCTGCTCTTGATGGTGAAAATGTACTGCTTTATTCAGGAATAGGGTTCTGGTATAACATGCACAAAGAGAAAATGCCGCACACGCATTTTCTTATGCAGAATGAACGGACTGCATTTAATGAAATTGCAAAAGCATCTACACTGCCTTGTTTTGCCTCTGATCTATCAATTGCCCATGACTCTAGTGATAACGGTCGTTATATAATACCAATATCAGATTACGAATCACACGCCAAATTCTTTTGTATTTGCAAAAAAGAAAAATATGAATACTTCAAAAATCTATTTTCTGGATTTCCTATATCACATAATACAGCTATCTGATGAATTTTAAATTTCATTTTACTATATTGACAATATAGCCCCTATACGTTACTGTATTAATATAATAATACAGTGTTTCGTAAAGGAGATTACCATATGCTTCAAATTCAACAGATCAATAAAAAATATATAACAGGAGACCTGGTTCAGACAGCTCTAAATGATGTCAGTATTAATTTAAGAGACAACGAATTTGTTGCAGTACTTGGTCCTTCAGGTTCTGGAAAAACGACACTTTTAAATGTGATTGGCGGTCTTGACCGCTATGATAGCGGCAATCTTATTATCAACGGCGTATCAACAAAACAATATAAAGATCGTGACTGGGATTCTTATCGCAATCACACAATTGGTTTTGTTTTTCAAAGTTATAATTTAATTCCTCATCAGTCAATATTGTCAAATGTAGAACTCGCACTGACAATTTCAGGAACCGGAAGAGCTGAAAGACATAGAAGAGCTGCAGAAGCTCTTGAAAAAGTAGGTTTGGGAAATCAGCTTCATAAAAGACCAAATCAAATGTCCGGCGGTCAGATGCAGCGTGTAGCCATAGCCCGCGCCCTCATAAACAATCCAGATATACTTCTTGCTGATGAGCCTACCGGTGCACTTGATTCTGAAACCAGTGAACAGGTCATGCAGCTTCTTAAAGAAGTTGCCAAAGACAGGCTTGTTGTCATGGTGACACACAACCCTGAACTTGCCGAAAAATATGCCACAAGAATTGTAAAACTCAAAGATGGAAAAATAACGGATGATTCAGATCCATATGAAGTAAATACGCAATCTCTTGAAACTCCGCGTCATAAAAACATGGGAAAATCATCTATGTCATTTTTTACTTCTATCTCATTATCATTCAATAATCTTCGCACAAAAAAAGGCAGGACCATTCTTACTGCATTTGCAGGTTCTATCGGTATAATCGGTATAGCACTGATTCTGGCTTTATCCACAGGTGTAAATACATATATAAGCAACACCCAGAAGGAAACTATGTCATCGTATCCTATCACAATTGGAGAAAAAAGCGTAGATTTTACCGACTATATGATCAATCCATCTATAAATTCAAATAAAAATGAAGATGAAACCACCAACAGAGCCGGAATATTTGCAAATAACCATATGCTTGAATCTGAAAACCAGCTTGAATCAAGTATTACTGAAAACGATCTTACTTCATTTAAAAAATATCTAGATAATCCAGCAAGTGATATACACAAATATCTTGGTGAAAACGGAATTATATATTCATATGAAGTAAAATATGATGTATTTGCAAAAAGAAGCGATGGTACTTACCAGAATACAAACCTTGAAACAGATCCAGATTCCTCGTCAAGCAAAATGATGAATCAGATGTCAGAAAATCCAATGAATGAAATGATGGGATTATCATCATCTGACAACAATGCTAATTTTGAAGAATTAATGCCGGGGACAAACGGAACTGTTGTCAGTAAAGTAACCACTGACAGTTATGACATTCTTTATGGCAGTTGGCCAAAAAATTATAACGAAGTCGTTCTTGTTCTAGATAAAAACAATTCAATTTCCACATCAACTTTATATCAACTTGGTCTGATTACAGAAGATAAATACAGGGATATTGAAAAACAGATTAAAGATGGTAAAAAGCCTGATGTACCTGATTGGAAATACAGTGACGTTGACAGCTTAACATTCTACCTTCTTCCTTCCTGTGACTACTATGAAAAAAATGATGATGGAACTTTTTCAAATATAAGTAATAATGCATCAAAAACAGACAGCTTGATCAAAAAAAGTATAAAACTTAAAGTTGTAGGCGTTATAAAACCCCAAAAAAATTCCAAAAATGCTTCTCTTACATCTGCTATCGCGTATACGAGTTTATTGACCAACCATATTGTTAATTACTCAAATTCAAGTGCAGTTGTTAAAGCTCAAGAAGCTGATCCGGATATAAATGTAATTACAGGTCTTCCTTTTAAAGCATCAGACAATAAAGAAAAGATCAAAGATGCCAAAACATATCTTTCAGATCTTGGTATTTCTGACAAAGCTACAATGTATCAAATGATTATGTATTCAATAGCTTCTTCAAATAATGGTAATAATTACTCCAAGTCATCCGGTCAGGAATCCGCTAAATATGCTTCATCTGGTGATGCTTTGGAAATAAGCAAAAATGCTGCTGACAGCCGTTCATCTTATTCATCATCTGCAAATATAACTGCAGCATCATCTCAATCCGGCGGAAATATGGACGAATCCTCCCTCGCTGATGCTTTGGATAAATGGATAAATGATACTCCTGACAATAATACTCTTATAACAATTTATGACACATATCTTGGTGACTCAAGTTACAAAGATAATATCAAAGAATTTGGAAAAGTAAGTTTAGATGCTCCTTCATCTATCAGCATATATACTGACAGTTTTGATGATAAAGAAGAAGTATCTGACTGCATTGAAAATTATAATAAATCGGTAAATGACAGCAAGAAAATAACATATACCGATTATGTTGCACTTCTTACATCTTCAATAACATCAATAGTTAATGTCATTTCTTATATATTAATAGCATTTGTTGCAGTATCTCTTGTTGTATCCTGCATAATGATTGGAATTATTACACATATATCAGTTCTTGAACGCACCAAAGAAATCGGTATACTGCGTGCCCTTGGAGCTTCAAAGCACAATATATCTCAAGTATTTAATGCTGAAACTTTTATAATCGGACTTTTTTCGGGAATTCTTGGTGTTGCAATATCTGCTCTGCTTACAATTCCGATAAATGCTATTATTCATATATTGATCAAATCAAATTCGGTTAATGCACACATTCCTGTTATATCTGCAGTGATTTTAATAATTATAAGTATGGCAATAACAATGCTCGGAGGTCTTATGCCTGCCAAACGCGCTGCAAAAAAAGATCCTGTTACAGCACTGAGAACCGAATAGTATAATGACATGTTTAAAAATTTTTAAAATATAATGCCATTATTCCTCAACTGCATAACTTTAATATATAGTTTTACACTTGGCTCATTATATAAACAAAAATGTGCAGACTGAATTTTATTTCAGACTGCACATTTTTTTGATTTATTTAGTAAATACTATATATAATCAGGTTTAATCATATTTTATATACTTTTATCTATTTACTTTAGGAAGACCACTAAATCCCACTTCAAGATCTGCATCTGTCGGAATATAATCAGTCATTTCACCATCATTATATTTCTGGTAAGCAACCATATCAAAATACCCGGTTCCTGTAAGTCCAAAAAGAATTGTTTTTTCTTCACCGGTTTCCTTACATTTGAGCGCCTCATCAATTGCAGTTCTGATTGCATGACTTGATTCAGGTGCAGGAAGTATTCCTTCCGTCCTTGCAAACTTTTCAGCAGCCTCAAATACCGAAGTCTGTTCCACAGAACGTGCTTCAATAAGTCCGTCATCATAAAGCTGAGAAAGAACAGGACTCATTCCATGATAACGCAGACCGCCTGCATGATTTGCAGAAGGTATAAATCCACTTCCAAGCGTATACATTTTAGCGAGAGGGCAAACCATACCGGTATCACAAAAATCATATGCAAATTTTCCTCTTGTTAAACTTGGACATGATGCTGGTTCTACAGCTATGAAACGATAATCAGCCTCTCCACGAAGTTTTTCACCCATAAATGGGGAAATAAGGCCTCCGAGATTTGAACCTCCACCTGCACATCCTATGATTATATCAGGTTTCACACCAAGTTTTTCT
>CALMUC010000023.1 GCA_937872845.1 uncultured Lachnospiraceae bacterium
ATCCGCAGAGGACTGTGACAGCCAGAAATGCAGCATACAGGCATCTGCCATAATTGACATGCCGTTTTGTGTCCGGCGGAGCGTTTTTCAGTTTGTGTTTCACGTAAAAGTACCTCCTTTTTATAAGAGCGGCAGGAGAATTACCTCCCCTGCCTTTGCTTATGGTTTTCCTGCCTCAAGAAAGGACGCAGCCCGGTCAATGCAGGCTGCGTCCTAAATCAAAGTATGAAATTGTAAAGATCCTCCTATCTTACAGAAAAAACGCAGCTTATTTGCCGCAGGAGAGGCTTCCCATACGGCAGTGCTGCGTTTCGTTCTGCATATAATTTTGACAATATCAATTTTAACATGGGTAAATTACCGCTACAATCGCAGGACTGTGCCAGTTACAGACGATGGAGTGCCAAAAATGTGACCAACGCTAAAAGCGTTATAAATGCAATCCTTATGGATACTGTAAGCGTGATTTGCAACCAATTATACTGGATTTACATGACTAATGCTTTAAGCGTTAGTGAATACTGGAAGGAGGAGGTGTGCGTGTGAAAGGAATGGGAAAGGCAATCCGCAGGTACAGGGAAGAGGCAGGAATTACGCAGGAGAGACTGGCTGAACTGGTGGATATCAGTACCAACCATCTGGGTGCGATTGAGCGGGAAGTGAAAACACCTACGATGGAAACATTTGTAAAGCTGTTGAATGTATTAGGTGCGGAACCGAATGAAGTGCTGAAGGAAGTGATTCCTCTTACCAGAATGGAACATACTTCTGTAGTGGAAGGAAAGCTGGAAAGGCTCACACCGAAGAAGCAGGAAAGCGTGCTTCGGATGCTGGATGTGATAATTGAAGAGATGATGAAATAGAAGCTGTCTGCGAAATTGCCGCAGGCAGTTTTTTTGAAAGCTGTATATGCAATAAAACACATAAAAATATGCGATTTATGATGAAAGTGATTGCAAGATTTGATATAGTAATCCTAAAAGCATTATAAAACTAATTCTTAAAGGATGACTATAATATGAAAAAGGGATATGTGGGATTATTGGCATGTGCGTCAGGAATTCTGATCGGACTGGGAATCAGCCGGCTGGATCTGACAGGTTATCTTGAAAAAACACAGGAGCAGGAATATCACCCGGTAGAAAGAAAGGTGCCTGAATCAGTAGAAAGCAAGCTGAAAGATCCAAAACAGTGCTGGCTGTGTGGAAGCGATGAACGGAGTATGATGGATTATTTCCGGAAGTTTGACGATCTGGGAGTGATCTGTACCAATCACTGGTATGTGATGGATATGCATATCCGGAATCATGATGAGGACGGGAATCTTACCGGCCCGCAGGGAAACGGGCATATGGGTTATACCGGGACAGGAGAAGGCGGCTGCTTTTTCCATACGGAGCAGATGTCGGATTACGGGATTTCCGAAGTATCGGTGGATTACGGGGAAGATAGTATCTTCGATGTGAAAAAAGTACAGAACCATCTGTGTCAGGAATGCCTGGATAAGCTGGTGGAAAGCATGGAGGTATTCTGTGAGGAAACGCAAAAACCCAAGCCCCGTGATCTGGTACTGGTGGATTTTCAGACATTGGAGCTGTACGCCATTCAGGAGCATAATGCGGGATACTTTATCCGGGATTATTATGTGGAAATTGAGTCGGAGGAAGATGGGGTGGAAGTAAAGGCATTTTACTGCCCGAAGCTTAATAACGGGAAAAAGGATGGAGAATAAATTGAGGTTTGCATTGGTGAGGAGTATAATGTAAGTACGTGTTATGTATTGGAAAAACTTGAATTTAGCAGAAAGAAGGATTGTTATGAAATTTATCAATACTAGAAAATTCACATGGATAATTTGTATAATAGGATTTTTGCTTGCTCTTGTAAGTATATTTTTCTTACCGAGTATTATTCCAGTACATTTTGCAAATGGGATTGCGGATGATTATGGAAGAAAAATACAAATATTTTTATTTCCTATATTACAAGTGCTTATCACTTTTTTGACTGGACGAGAAAAAGTAAAATATTGCCTGACACATTCAAAAACTTTCTTAACGGACATTCAGTTTAATTGGATGATAGATGGTGTACTTTTATTGGTAATGTTTGCAGAAATATGGGTTATCTATGCTTCATTTGCATAGAAATACTTGCATAACAATTTACATTTGATTGAGCAGATAAAAATGATTTGAGGTGGTAGCAATGAAAAAGCGATTGGGAATCATAGCCGGAATTTTAGGAATTGTATTGGCAGTCATTGGCATTGTACTGAAGCAGAAAGAAAACACAGCCGTTTCTGTTATTGGTGGTGCGGATGGCCCGACTTCTATTTTCATAGCAGGGAAGTTAAATGGTGATAATTTTATTTTTATGATTGTAGTTGGAATTATTTTATTGATTTTGGCAGGAGTTATTTTTTACAAACGTAAGCATTAAGTTACAGTTTTTTAGACTGTGTATGGCGGAAGAACCGGGAAAGTGTAGATATATCATGGGGATTTTGGAAAAAAATAAAAAAAGTAAGGGTACAGCGTTTGTCTATGATGAGAATAATGATTACTATAAGATGGAAATAAACGGGATTGAATTTGTCTGTGACAGTATACATTCCGATTATGAGAAGCATGCAGTTGAACTGGCACAGGCGTATGAGAAAAGGCTGCCGGATATCGTGGATTATCTTATGCCGGATATAAAGGAGATGTTTGGAATTACAAATCCAGATGTAATAGCAAACTCACTAGGAAAGCCGAGTATAGATTTGGATAGAGGAACACTGACTTATCTGGAGCACACAATGGACAGCCTACATATTATTGAAATGGAATTTGACGGTATCTTCACGGCATTCTATAACTCCTGTATTGATGGATAGGACTTTAGTAACATAGAGCTGCAGTTGTCTACAGCTTTTATCCAGACTTCGGATGTTACAGAGAAGCAATCAGAAATGGATTGATCGATTTCTGAAGCAGTATCCGGTGAAATCCTTGAACATATGAAGGAAAAGTATGTATGTTAATTTTATTTTTATTGTAGACAAAAGATAGGACTGATATGATAAAAGAACAGGTTATTACAAATAGAGGTGGAGTATTTGATGCAGAAAATATTATTACTGGAGGATGACTTGAATATAAATCGGGGAATTGCCCTGTTACTTTCACGGGAAGGGTATGAGGTTCGTCAGGTTTATACAATAAAGGAAGCAAAAGAAGCATTTCAAAAAGGAGATTATGCTCTTGTTATCAGCGATATTACATTGCCGGATGGTACAGGACTGGATTTTGGAAGGATGGTACGTGCAGGTGGAGATACATATCTTATCTATCTTACGGCTTTGGATCAGGAAATAGATATTGTAAATGGTTATGATACAGGGGCAGATGATTATATTACCAAACCATTTTCACTGATGGCTTTGGTGTCGAAGGTGAACGCATTGATGAGACGGCTTTCTAAGGTACAGGCACAGATTATGTCTTCCGGAGAGATTACGGTGCATATGAAAACGATGCAGGTGTATAAAGGGGATGAACCAGTTACTTTAAGTAAGAAAGAATTCTCTCTGTTGCTGTATCTCTGGGAGAATGCAGGACAGATTGTTTCAAAAGAAAGTATCCTGGAGCATGTATGGGATATAGACGGTCAATTTGTCGATGATAATACGGTTACTGTCAATATAAGCAGACTGAAGAATAAACTTGGAACAGAAGAGATAGCGAATGTGAGAGGACTGGGATATATATGGACCGGAAAGGTAAACAAAAATTAAAACGGTATTTTATCGTATATGTAATCTTTGCAGTATTTTTTACAGTAGGAATGTATCTGATAACAAAGTATGAGGAAAATGCGAAAGCAACGCAGATAGCACTGCTCCTTGCAGAACATCCTGAACTGGAAGGGGAAATAGTTGCAATCTGGGAAAAGTCAGGAACAGTAGATTTTATAAGAGACCGGGACGATCAGAAGATAGAAAGAGTCGTACAGATGCTGGAAGAAACTTATGGTTATCACTCAGGGAGTGGATCTTCAGATGTGGTTATAAGGATTATCTGGGGAATTGGATTACTAGTGGGAGTCATAGTATGTAGCCTGTTCTTGTACCTGGACCGAAGAAAAAACTGGAGCAGATACGGTGATGAGGAACAATTACAGCAATTATATGAATGTCTGCAGGAATTCAGAAAAGGAAAATTCCAAACATATCCTGAAGAAACATCAGAATCGGAACAATGGTTAAAGGTGTGGGAATCTGTAAAGGAGCTGGGGCAATATTTCGAAGATTTGAAGGAACGTCTGGAGCAGGAAGAAAATGGTACGAAGAGTCTGATTACAGATATTTCCCATCAGTTGAAGACTCCGCTTGCATCACTCCGGATGAGTCATGAGCTGGTGGCAGAAAATCGGGTTACAGGAGAAGAACAGAGGGAGTTTCTGGAGCAGGAATCACAGGAACTTACCAAACTGGAACAGCTCTTGAATGAACTGGTAAATCTTTCAAGGCTGGAAACACATATGATCCAGATACATTCGCTTCATGAAAGCCTGAAGAAAACGCTAACAGAGGCTGTCAGTCAGATTTATATGAAGGCAAGAGGAAAAGATATTTCCATTCAGGTGGAGATGGATGATGATATAGTTGTGAACCATGATTCAAAATGGACGGTAGAAGCATTAACGAATATCCTTGAGAATGCAGTCAAATATTCACCGGAACATACAACGATTACAGTGAGGACGCAGGAGCTAGCAAGCAATGTGCTTATTGAAGTAGAAGATGAAGGAATGGGCATTCCTGCGGAGGAACTGCATAAGATCTATCAGAGATTTTACCGGGGAAGGAAAGCAAAGGAACAGGTAAAAGACGGAGCGGGTGTCGGTCTGTATCTTGCCAGAAAGATCATAGAAGAACAGGGGGGGACAATAGCAGCCAAAAGAAAGGCTGAGAAAGGTATGATATTTAAAGTGACACTGCCGCTCATAATAGGAGAATAGTCGGAACCCTTACAAAACTGTTATGGTTGTTGTAAGGGTTTTGTAATGCAGGAATGTTATAGTAGGGGTATGAAATGGAAAGGGGACTTGAAGATATGAGTAGTATTTTAAAAGTAGAAGATCTAGTAAAGTATTATGGAGAAGGCGAGAATCAGGTGAGAGCCGTGGATCATACAAGTTTACAGATAGAGAGAGGCAAGTTTACAGCTATCGTAGGACGTTCCGGCTCCGGAAAATCTACACTTCTGCATCTGATTGGAGGGCTTGACAGACCGGATTCCGGCAAAGTATGGATTGATGGAACCGATATCTATTCTCGAAAAGATGATAAACTGGCACAGTTTCGAAGAAAGAAGATAGGATTTATCTTTCAGGATTTTAATCTGATTCCATCGCTGAATGTGTGGGAGAATATCGTTCTTCCGCTGGGACTTGATAATCGCAAGGTAAAGCCGCGGGAAGTGGAAGATATTCTCAAAAAAATCGGACTGCAGGATAAGAAAGATGCGATGCCGTCTGCTTTGTCTGGTGGACAGAAACAGAGAACTGCGATAGCCAGGGCATTGGTGACAAGACCGGCGATAATTTTGGCGGATGAGCCGACTGGAAACCTTGATTCCCAGACTGAGCTAGAGGTTATGAGCCTATTGAAAAGCTGCGTGTCGGATTTCGGGCAGACGCTTATCATGATTACCCATGATGAAACGATTGCCCAGATGGCGGATGAAATGATTATCATTGAAGATGGCAAGGCGGTGAGAAGATAATGAAGATGACGACCAGAGTTGCATATTGCAATATGCGGCATTATAAGAGCAAAAACATACTGATTGGAATTGCCATTATCCTGACAACATTACTGCTGTTCGTAATCCCATCAATCGGAAAAGATATGGTGGAAGTGAACTTTGCGGTAATCAATAAGATTTATCCAACATGGCATGCCCTTTATCGGAACGTGGACGAGAGTACAGTTATGAAACTGGCGGCACATCATGATGTGAAAACTTACGGACTCCGCAGCGATGCGGGGTACATGAATCTGGAAGATGCGACGGTTTCCATGATGTATATGGACAGAACAGGGATGGAACTTTATAAAGTGAAGCTGAAAGAGGGGCAACTTCCGCAGAAAGAAAATGATATTGTGGTTTCAAAAGGAATACTGGAAGCATTAGGACAGAATGGGAAAATCGGTGACACTATCACAGTACCTTATCAGATTCTGAAAGATGACGGACTGGATTATACGAAGGAGAAAGACTTTCGAATCTGTGGTTTTTTAGCAGATAATGAGAGCAGCAAAGAACAAAAACAATATACATCATTGGTTTCAGAGGCCTTTCTGAAAGCGGAGATACCGGTAGAACAGGTGAAATATCGGTTTTTACTTCAGGTGAATGGACAGAAAGGAAATACGACTGCAGATTATACAGAGACGATACAGAATATTGCCAGACAGTTCGGGATTTCCGAGGATGACATGAATATTAATAAAGAGTATCTTGCAGCAAATTATGTGGATCCGGCTACAATTCCGGTGATTGTAGGAATCATGCTTATTGTTGTATTGGCGGGCATTATCACAATTTATAGTGTTTATTATGTATCTATGAACCAGAGGGTTCGGGAATTTGGAAAGTTAAAGGCAATCGGGGCTACGAAACGGCAGCTTAGACAAATCGTACTAAGAGAGGGAATGGGAGTGGCGTTGTTTGCCATTCCGATAGGACTTTTGATCGGAACAGTTGCTGTGAAAGTTGTACTTCTCCAGTTTGTAGAACATGCAAAGGATTCAAACGTACTTATAACAGAGGCATACAAGGTTGTAGCTAAAGGAGAAGTCCAACTTTATTATTGGTGGATTTATCTGTTGGCAATTGCAGTGACTCTGTGTACAGTGTATCTGTCACTGATGAAGCCTATGCGTATGGCGGCGAAGGTATCAGAAATAGAAGCTATGCGTTACCAGGGAGGCAGTAAGCGACAGAAAAGCAGCAGGAAGGGATATCAATTTCTGAATATCGGACGACTGACCAAGAGAAATCTTGCAGAGAATAAAAAGAAGAGTACTATCACGATTGTATCTATGGCCGTTACCGGAATATTTGTCATGATGGTAGCAACGGTGCTGTCTTGTGCAAATCCGATGGAAAGTGCAAAGAGTTCGATTGTGGGGCAATATGAGATTTCTCCAATTGTGGAATCCGGGAATAAAGAGCATCCTGAATATGAATGGGCGGAGGTTCAAAAGAATAATCCATTAAATGAAGGACTAAAGCAGCAGATAGAGGAGCTTGACGGTGTTGAGCGGGTAGATGTGTTTACCGCGTTGAAGGTATCAGGAGGACCTTTTGAAGAAAAAATTGGAACCGAATTTATCAATGGAGTGCCGGAAGAATACGCAGAAGAGCTGAAAAAAGGAATCACTGAAGGCAATGTCACATACGAGGAATTGAAATCCGGGGATAAAGTGATTCTGGACCGCGCGCTACTTCACTGGTATCCAGATATTAAAGTGGGAGATAAGCTGAAACTCAATATTCATGATGGAGATAATACCTTTCAAAAAGAGATTGAAGTGGCAGCAATTGGTGAATATGGAACAGGTCTGACAAACTATAACTGTCTTATCATGGCAAAAGAAGGGGCAGAGAAACTTACCATAAATAATTCTTCCAGCTATTTTCAGGTGATTGCAGATAAGGATTATGATGAGGCACTGGAAGCATCTCTACAGGCTATTGTGGATGGATCAGGCAGACTGCAGATGCGTACCTGGAAGAATGAGTACGATACATGGGAAAATGCCATACAGATGACTAGAGGTGCATGTTATGCATTTATCATCATTCTGGCAGCAATCAGCATTATGAACTTGATTAACACAATGATCAATAGTGTCCATGTGCGAAAAAAGGAGCTTGGCATGATGCAGGCAATCGGAATGTCGGACCGTCAGTTGATGAAGATGCTCCAGTTGGAAGGTATATTCTATACAGTAGGCACTCTTATTATCAGTATCGGAGTGGGAAGTCTTGCAGGATATCCGTTGTTTTTATATGCAAAGCGTACAGGAATGTTTGATATCAGCACATACCATTATCCGGTAACAGCAGCTATTATTATAATTTTAACATTGTTTGTGATACAGATGTTATTGGCAATATTCATTGCAAAGTCAGTAAGGAAAGATTCATTGATAGAGAGAATTCGTTTCAGTGAGTAAGAATATAAATTTCTGATGTTTAATGCAGATACTAATCAATGTCATAATAAAAAGGGGGACTTGATTTCTCAAATCCCCCAGTGTATAATGAACTCAAGAAAGGTATTCAGATGCAAAATCTGATGCCCTCAGTTAAATTTTATATTCTATGTATAAGTCATAGCATCCAAAACTTTCCTAGGGTCGTGGATGCTATTTCTTATTATGTCGATCTATATAAGTCAAAGCCGCAAAAATTACCAATAGTAAAGTCAATACTTCCATTGTATTCATGGGCATCACCCTCCTTGGATACTAGAGGGCAAAATCGAAATGCATCCGTCTTTCCGGTTCAGTAATACCGAATCAGTATAACACGTTACCGTTTTCAGTACAATAAGGTAATGGTCTGAAAAATACTTTATTCTGTCACCTTATGTAGCTGTATCGTGAGTATTTGCTGGACTAATTGGTGCTGTATATGAAAAAAAGCTATTTAAAAATAAGGTGGAAGCCTTATATGGTCTGCTTGATGATGCGGGTGATGATGCCGAGGGCAACATTACGCTCTTCATCAATATGCGTCACCACAAAGGATACCTGATCCTTTTTCCCGACTGTCCGGCTGTCATAGCAGGAGTGGGCAATAGATC
>CALMUC010000024.1 GCA_937872845.1 uncultured Lachnospiraceae bacterium
TCTTGCATCATCCATATACAGGTATGGATATCGAATGTTCTTATTGACTTTCAGTGTTTGATGTTTTTCTTCTATCGGTTTCCTAAACATATCAATACATAAATCAAAGTTTTTAGAAACATCTGTTATTGTTTCATCCAGCGTTGCTTGGTTGTTTTCGATTCGTGCTAATTCAAGAATGTTATCAATCAAATGCAGCATTTTCTTTCCGCACAATAATATTTTTTCAAAGTAATCCTCTAATATAGTTGGCTCCTTTAAATGTTTCTCTCCCAATTCTGCATATCCAATGATTGCATTCATAGGGGTACGAATATCATGAGACATATTAAACAGAAATGTTGATTTTGCTTTATTAGCTGAATCGGCCAGTCTTGCAGCTTCCTGCAACAGTTTTTGCTGTTTCTGCTCATTTTCTTTTTGCTTCTTATATACAGAATATCCACAGGTACATAATATTACCAAAATACACGCTGTAATGCATCCCAGTACAATACTTAACTTATTCGTCTTCTCAACCATTCCATACGCTTTCTGCATATCCATTTCTATGCAGAAAGCACCTATCACTTCATTAGATTCATCTTCCGCTGTCACAGGATAACAGGCTGTAAAAATAGGTCCCCATGTTGTATCAACAATATCCTGAGAATATACTGTTTTTCCAGAAAGTGCTTTTTCTATATAAGGAACCATCTCCTTTTCAATCGGATCTCCTGGATGTCTGACGTCACCAGCCGATGGATCCAGTCCGTCTACAACGTAAATCAATCTACCGTCTTCATTTCTGGTTGCTGTGTAAATATATCTCGTAGAATTCAGCGTTCTGATTTCATTCATATATGTCGACATATTCTTGAATAGTTCTGTATTCTCATCAGCTTTACTTTTTATTTCATTAAAATCTTTTCGTCCCAGTCTGTCATTTACCAGCTTATGAACCGCATCTGCACTGGAAATATCTCGTTCAATTTCTGTTTTCAGAGCAGTTTTGGTATATGCTTGTTGTAAAATAAAAGTATATGCAACAACAAACAAAATCACCATTGCCAGAAGGAATACCAACCGTCCCTCAAAAATTTTCCAATGATTTACCGGATTTTGATCTTTTCTTTTTTGTTTTATATAGTTATTTTTCATCATCGTATTTCACATGCCTTTTGCCTCATAATCATTCATGACAGGCATTTTGCTTTCTCAACTCTTCGCTTATGGTCTGCTTAATTTTTTCATCATCCAACGGCTTTGCAAGATGTGCGTTCATTCCTGCTTCCATACACCTTTCGGCATCTTCCCTGAATGCATTTGCAGTCATAGCAATGATAGGAATTGTTTTTGCATCCTGCCGATCCAGAGCTCTTATTGTTCTTGTAGCTGTAAGACCATCCATCACCGGCATCATAACATCCATTAAAATAACATCGTATGTTCCCGGTTCGGAAGCTTCAAAATGCTGAACAGCTTCTAACCCATTGTTCACTGTTTCTACTTTAGCTCCATTTTCCGTCAGCATAAATTCTGCTATTTCCACATTCAGCTCATTATCTTCAACCAGCAATACCCGGATATCTGATATATCTGCATCAAAATCTTCTTTTTCTTCTGGCCGTGCATTCGTATCAATTTTAAATGGAAGTATTACAGTAAAACAGCTTCCTTCACCAAGCTTGCTTTCAACTGTTATGGTTCCGCCCATCTTTTCTACAAGTTGTTTCACAATAGGCATTCCCAGACCTGTCCCATTATAATCAGAACGTGGGGAATTATCTGCCTGTACAAATGGAGTAAACAATTCATTTTTTATAAATTCTTCTGACATTCCAATTCCATTATCTTTTATTTTAAATTCACATGTCATGTGATCTTCTGATCTTTCAATCGTTCTCATACTCATGTAAATAAAACCATTCACCTTATTGTACTTCATACTGTTTGTAAACAGATTCATCAATATTTTTTTCAGATGAACTGCATTGCTCCAAACATATATACCACTGTAATCATCATGTTCTCCTATAACATGAAGTCCTTTTTCTTCTGCCTGAAAGTATAGCGACTCCGTGATTTCTTTACATACCTGATCCAGATTGATGGATTCATCACTAAAAACCACGGTATCCGATTCTAACTTTGCCATATCCAAAACATCATTTACCAATGATAATAGCAGTTTCGAAGACTCCTTTATTTTATTCAGGCAATCTTTTGCCCGCTCACCATCATTTCCGCTTTTCTCAAGGATCATAAGCATACCAATAATGCCATTGATTGGTGTCCTGATATCATGAGACATATTATTTAAAAAGGATGTCTTAGCCTTATTGGCACTCTGTGCTTCTACAAGTGCATTTTGTAATTCCTGCTGTTTTTCTTCAAGCTCCTGATTCAGCTTCAATGCCTGCTCAGCAGACTTCTTGGATTTTTCTTCCGCACGTTTTGATTTTTTCAAAGAATCAAGAATGATACACAGGACAACCAAAATAGAGATTCCAACTATGAGTGAGACAGCCAGTAAATTGTCCTGAATAAAATCCTTCGCTGTAACTTTTCGTGAGGAAGCATTATACGAAACTACTGCACCTGAAAATTGAGTTGTAGGCATAGATATCAGTGTTTTATTCAGAATGGACAAAAGAACCGGTTCTCCCTGCTGAACAGCAAATGAAACATCAGCTTCTTTTGTCAGGAAAACACTATGAAGCTTATTATTTTTCAAATAGTCTGAAACAGTACCTGAATTGCTTACAATACAATCCGTCTCCCCTTTCTGCATTGCTTTTACTGCTGCATCTGATGTCTCATATTCCACAACCTTCCATTGCGGATAATTGTATGAAAGATATGCTTTCAATGCAAAATTATCTTTTTCAACGGCAACTATATTCTCTTTATTTTCATCAAAAGAATCCTTTGCCGTAATTGCTGCCATATTGAGAGTCAATAGCGTATCCGACAAAGCAAATCCATTTGTTTCTGCAAAGTATGGATTCTGGTTTGCATGAAAAATCAGGTCTATTTTTCCATCCTGCAATGCCTGAAGCAGTTCACTTCTTGTCTCATATCCATTTAATTCAAATTCCAGAGTCTGACCTTGCAGACAATTTTCTGCAAGATCCACATAATCTGTGATAACACCTGTCAATTTGCCTGTTGATGGATCTACACTGCTGATACCTCCATCCTGATTCAGATACCCTATCCGGATTGCTCCATGCTGCCCGATCCACTCCCTTTCTTCTTTTGAAAGAAAGGAGCTGCTCTGTGCAGAAAGATAACGCCTGTAGAGATCATCTGTGTAAAATGGGTTGTCATCCTTGATTCTGCGCATAGCACTATCCAGTGCTTCTTTGATATCCGGACGTTCTGGATTTATAGCGAAATAGATTTCTGTCTCTCCAATACTTGTAAGCGGTGAAATATCCGATTCTTCCCAACGGGATTCTTCTACCGAAACGAAGCAGTCAATTTCATGTTTCGACAGTTTGTCCATAATTTCTGTGGTTGTAGAAACATTGATATGCTTCGTATGCAGACCATATTTTGATTCCCATTCATTAAGCACATCCTCCACTATATTATCTTTAGACACACCAATATTTTTTCCCTCAAAAGAATCCAAATTTCCTGCTGTAAGATCCATATTGGATGCATCCGTATAGATGTAATATTTCTCTTCCCCCATAGGCATATCGGAAAAAAGCATATTTTCAGCACGTTCGTCTGTATAGGAAATGCCACCAAGAATATCAATCTCTCCATTTTCCAACTGTGTAAAGCAGTTTTTCCAATCACTTGTTATGTATTTATATGTCCATCCTGCATAACCTGCAATATCTTGAAGATACTCATAACCATAGCCGCTTCTTTCTCCCTTTTCATTGACGGTATTATAAGTTTCTTCAAAAGATCCTACCCGGATAACATTGTCAGAGTTTTCTTTGGCAAATGTAGGAACGGATAAAACAATAAAACATATAATTGTGCAAAATATAATGTAACAAAATTTGAAATTCATTATATTCTGTACTAATTTGCACTTCTTCATCTTTCTCCCACCCTCCAGGCTACAGTCGCTTGCTTGCTTCCAGATTTTAATTTTACATTCATTAATGTTCAATACCCCCACAACATTTTTATAAATATCTTTGCGACAGCTTCTGCTGTACTTTTACTATAATTATACTCTACAGCCAACTTGTGTCAATTTACTAACAGAGTAATTACATTCTTTTACTCTTTATTATATAATTCAATTGTATGTTCACAAATCGTTTTTTTCACTTTTTCAATATCCAAAGGTTTAGCTAAATGTGCGTTCATTCCTGCATCTAAACATCTTT
>CALMUC010000025.1 GCA_937872845.1 uncultured Lachnospiraceae bacterium
TTTTATATGTTCTGGAGTTGAGGATTTCTTCTGATTCAGACAGGCATAAAACACTTTTTATTTTGCTTGACTTTTATTTTTTTACTTGTTAAAATTAAATTTACATCAAGCATTAAAGTCATGTTATCATGTAAGTTTAAAAATTGCAAGAAGAAAATTCGAGGTGACAAATGAAATATTCCACAAAGCTTAGTGACACCATTCATATTCTTATATTTATTGCTCTTGGAGATGACGAACAACTCTCCAGCACAAAAATTGCAGAAAGTATCAAGACAAACCCGGCTTATGTCAGACAGCTTATGGCAACCCTGAAAAATGCAGGCATTGTTGTCAACACACAAGGTCATGCGAATGCCGCTCTTGCAAAATCGGCAGATAAAATCAATATGTATGACATCTACCGAGCTGTAGAGGGCGATAAGCCGCTGCTTCACCTGGACACAGATACCAATCCGGATTGTGGAATCGGTATCAACATTCAATTCGCTATTGGGGACTTCTATCATGAAATTCAAAATATGGTAGATGAAAAAATGAAATCCATTACATTGCAGGATATTATTGATCGGTATTATTTTAAAATCAGGAAAGTTAAAAACCTTTAAAATTGAATGTGTCATCGGTATCACTGATGATGACAAACATGGCTGTTCTCTGATCGCCGATCATATCCAGTTCCATTTCGTCATACGACATGATTTCTCTTAGTTCCTGAATGTCAAATGGTGCAAGTCTGGCACCACAGGAAATCAAAATCGATTTTGCAGTTTTGCCGGCAGCAAGCTTGTACTTGCGATATTGCCTTACTGCAAAGTGTTCCGGATTTTCTGCTTCCAGTTCTTCAAACAATTCATCCACTGCATTTTTAAATTCTTCATCATCCTCCCTGGTCTCACTGGCATTGATAAATTCCAACAAAGTAGAAAAGTTCTGTTCTTCCTCTGGTGCCTCATACCAGATGTATCCGATCAGTGCAGAATACAAAAGACGTTCGGCCTTGACCCAGAAATCTTCCGTTGATTTTTCGCCTTCACCCTTGGTATTTGCGATAATGGTATTGACCAGCTTTAAGATGTCTTTTTCACTCCGGATATAATGGAACGGATTGTAATGCATGGACTTTTTAAAGTTGATCGTATTTAATACCTTGATCCGGTATCCTCCATTTACCAGCATCTTCCCGCATTCAACGATGATCGTTCCCTTCGGATCAGTGACCACATAGGACACGTGATCCGTCATCTGCATAAGATTGGGTTTTACATAGAATCTTGTCTTTCCGGATCCGGAACCACCGATGACGATCACATTCTTATTTCGGGCATACTTTGGTGCTTTTGGTCTGCTGTTCATGGTCAGACGTTCCGTTTCTGTGAGGATGACATTGTTTTCAAAGACCGGATCCATAAAGGGTTCGATGTCTTTTCTGTTTCCCCATCTTGCAGATCCATACTCCACACCTTGTCGGAACTTCTTTGCATTTTTAGAACGATAGTAGACCACCAGTTTTAATGCACCTGCAACCAGAACACCTACTGTAAGATCCTGCAAAGCGATACTTGGCAGCCAGCTTAAAAATGCCAGTCGGAAATTGACTAACATCACGCCAAGTCTCTGGACCATGCTTTCTCCCAGGCAATGCCGGTACAGCCAGGATCCTTTATCTGCTACATAGAAGATAAAGAAATATGGGAGATTTAAGATCACCAGTCGTTTGACCTGGATCTTCTGTAATTTTTCCCGGATCATCGTTCCTGACCTCTGGATTTTTGTCTCTGCTTCACACGCTGGCGGTGCTTTGCTTTTCTTTCTACAGATTTCTGCAGTTTCTTTCTGACAGATGGTTTCTTCACCTGTTTCTTTTTCAGTTCTACTCCGGCATATTCCCGGAAAGCCGCTGTCATCACATCCACATCTTTAGCCTTAAAGAAGACCAGATATTTTGGTGGATCAGCACCGACTTCTTTTTTCAGGCTGTAATCAATCCCGTACTTTCTTGCCACACGGTCAAAGGATTTGATATTTTCATCTGTGATCTTTATGTTGGAAAGCTGTACTCCCTGTGCATTCAGCTGCTTGATGGTCTGCTTTCCATGTGGCTTTTTCTTTTCAATCTTTTTTCGGGCTTTTTCCCTTCCTTTCTCCTGAGCCCGTCCGGTCTTTTCAGCCATTTTCACCTGCGTTGCTTTCTGTTTCCTACGGTTGTCCATTTCCAGGAACTTCCGAAGGGCTGCTTTTAGCACACTGGCAGTGATCTTGACTCCCTGGATGCTCAGGCTGATCACTTTCTGATTTACTTCTTCCTGCAATTACCCACGTCCTTTCTTTCCTTTCATTTCAGAATGAAGACGGGCAATACAATATCCGATGCATGGAACATGTTTTCCATACGGACAGCCACCACATGGTGTTGTTTTTACTGCTTTTTTCTTTTCCGGAAGCAGATAGTGGCACTGTTTCAAGCTACAGCCTTTCTTTTTGCCTCCCCACCAGTAACAGTACTTGCAGGACCATGGCTTTTCTTCGCTGTACTTTCTTCCCTCAATAGCTGCATTTGGTTCTATGATCAGATCTTTATTAGTCTTCATTCTGTTCTTCCTCTTTTCTCATGATTTCTGTCAGTTTTTTCTCTGCCTGACTTCCGGCAGCAATGAGACAATACAAAACTGTAAATATTGCCGCTGCTCCCAGAAGAGCAACAAAAATAATGATATTTCTCATGGTTTCTCCCATCTAAAAAAGCGTCCACAGATTCCTTTCGGTTTCCATGAACGCTCATTCTTATTTGATTAGTGTTTCTTTTTTCTCATAAATGCAAGGGCTCCTGTACCAGTCGCACCAATGCCGAGAAGCATAAACCACAGCCACAGATTGGTGTTATCCCCAGTCTTTGGTGAATCACTGACAGGTTTTCCACCTTCCGGTGTCTTTTCTGCCGGTTTTTTCTCATCCACCATAGTTACATGCTGTACTTCACAGGTATCCTTTACTTCGAATTCCACATCTTTTGCAACCAGATAGCCATCCGGTGCTGTTTCTTCACGGAGAGTGTATTTTCCGATTGGAAGCATTTCGATGTAATGTGCTTTCTCTGTACTGGTCCAGCTTTCCACAACTTTTCCATCCTGATCAAGGATTGTGAGTTTCGCTCCCGGAAGTTCTTTTCCGGCGATATCCTGTTTGGAGATTTTCACCTTCGTTACATCATCCTTCATCTCAACTTTCTGCACATCGGCAGTATCTTTGATCGTGAACTTCACGCTTTCAGCTGTCACGTAACCATCAGCAGGTTTTGTTTCAACCAGTGTGTATTCTTTTCCGACAGTCAGCTCACGGATCACATGTGCTTCTTTACCGGAAGTCCATTCATCCACGATATTTCCATCAGCATCTACCACTTTCAGCTTACATCCTGGAAGTTCTTTTCCGGTTGTCAGACTGGATTTGGTAAATTCAACGACGGTTGGCTGATTATCAAAGGTAAAATCATAAGTGACTGTCGGCTGATCTTCACCTGCATACTCAAAGGTAAATTCCTTTACTTCATCGTTGGTTACGAATCCGTCCGGTGCATAGAGCTCTTTTACATAGTAAGTTGCTCCTATTGGAAGATCTGCAACAAATGTGATCTTTCCTTCTTCATCCGTAGATTTCAGTTCAATGATCTCATCGGCTTCGATCAGGACTTTACCAGTTGTCTCAGACTTAATGTCTTCTTTGGCAAATAATCCAAAGATAGCGCCTTCCAATGTACGGTCAGAATCTTTTTCTTTCTTAAGTACATTGACTTCTACTCTCTGGCGGTTGTTCTGCCAGTCTTTGTCATAGACTACAACTGGTGTATTCTGATCCACGTAAGTCAGATCTACATGACGGATCTCACCATCCAGTACATGACCGTAAGCAGTTCCTGTTTCTTTCACATAGTATTTACCAAGTGGAAGATTTTCCAGTTTTGCAATACCGGTTTCATCTGTCTTGATCGTTGCGATCAGTTCATCCTTTTTATAGTAATCGTCACTGACGCCATCGGCAGCCTTAATGTCTTCCTCAGCATAGACTTCAAACGTAACATCTGTCAGTTTTCCGGTTACATAGTTGAAAATGTGTTCCACCACACCTTTGACCTTATCGGCCAGTGTAACAGAATCCAGGAATTCTCCCTTTTTGTTGATGA
This sequence comes from uncultured Lachnospiraceae bacterium, assembly GCA_937872845.1. Lineage (GTDB taxonomy): Bacteria > Bacillota > Clostridia > Lachnospirales > Lachnospiraceae > Eubacterium_Q. The sequence continues at coordinate 4,181 of CALMUC010000025.1, forward strand.
TGAGTTCACCAACCGGTACCTCGTCCTTCATTTCCACTTTCTGAACCTCTCCGGTATCTTTGACTGTGAATGTCACATCATTGGCTACCAGATAACCATGCGGTGCAAACTCTTCATGTAGGGTATAAGTCTCACCCACTTTCAGATATTTGATCACATGCGGTGCATCTTTGGAAGATGTCCAGCTATCTACTACATTTCCATCTTTATCCGTTACTTTCAGATAAGCTCCATCCAGTTCTACACCGGTTGTTGCATCTGATTTTGTGATCTCAACAGTTGTCGGCTGGTTCTTCTTTACGGATTTTAATGTTACTGTCTGTACATCCTGCCCCTGATAAGAAGCATCAAATCTCAGTACTTCATCCGAAGATACGAATCCATCTGGTGCTTTCAGTTCTTTTACATAATAGCTTCCAAGTGGAAGATCCAGTGTACATGCTGCCTGACCTTTTTCATCAGAAGTCATTTCCTGTAAAAGAGTATCTGCTTTGACGATCACTTTTCCATCTTTCGTCTGAATGTCTTTTGCATTGTAAATACCGAACACTGCTCCGGCTACTGTATTGCCTGTCTCAGCATCCTGTTTTTCGACCGTAATCGACACTTTCTGTCGTTCATCTGTGACAGAGATTTCTTTCTCGATCACTGCAGTATCCTGATCCGCATAAGCAAATTCGACATTTTCCGGCACAGTATTTAACACATAAGTGTCCGGTGCATTCTTCTCTTTGACATAGTACCTGCCAAGTGGAAGATTCTTTACGGTTGCATAACCATCTGCATCCGTTGTGACGGTTGCTACCAGTGCATCCTTTGCAAAATACAGAGTTCTCTGTCCATCTGCATCTACCTGATGATCGGCAGTATAGATATCCTCTGCCGCATAGACTTCAAATTCAGCACCTGCAAGTCCAGCCATTTCATACTGGAAGTCCTTATCAAATCCCTTTAACACTTCACCCTGTTTATAGATCTTTAACTGACCTTTGACCGGGGCATTGGTATATTCCACATCAATGACTGCATCTCCTGTGACAGGATCGGTCAGATAAGCAGTATCTGTATCAACTGCAACTGTCACATAGTTTTTGGATATTGTGTACCCATCGGGTGCCGTCACTTCCTCAATCCGGTAGTTGCCAGGTTTCAGATTCTTTGGCAGTACCAGGTATCCTTCCTCATTTGTGAAATAGGATTTGTGTACCGTTGGCTTCGGATAGGATGTTGTCTGTTCCACATATTTCTGATTATCCAGGTCGTATACCTTGAACTCAGTATTAGCCAGGAGTACAGATTTCTGTGTTTCTGCATCCTTTTTGATGATCTTTAATTTTGCTTTGAATTCTTTATCCAGAAGCACTCGCCATGTCTGCGGTGTATCCGGATGATTCTCTGTGATCTTCACTACAAAATCATCAACCGGTGCATAGTTGTGTTTGCTTGTGGTTTCTCTTACCACATAAGTTCCATATGGAAGCGGAATCGATCTTGCATATCCTTTTTCATCGGTAAACATTTCTGTCTGGCCATCTGCAGTCAGTACAACTGGTCTGGCTGAATCAAAATCATAACTTCCATCTGCTTTTACTTTCAGATCACTGACAAGCCATGCTGAAAAACCAACTCCCTGCAGAAGATCTGCATCGGTCTTTCCGTTGTTTGCTGCCTTGATGATCTGAAATGGCTGTTTGATGACAGTTTCTTTACATACAGAAGTTCTTTCTACTGTCGGAACAGTAGCACCTTCGTAAGTACAGTCCACATCATGTTCTGTCGGATCCAGTACGTATCCCACCGGAGCACTAAGCTCTTTCAGATAATACTTTCCAAGATAGAGATCCGATACAGAAGCTTCGCCATTCTTATCCGTTGTCAGGGATGTGATCAGGCTGTCTTTCTTATGGATCGTTCCGGTTCTTCCATCCGGATGAACAATATCTTCCCTTGCATAAAGGCCATATACTGCACCTTCCAGCGTTGCATCACCCTGTGCTGCATTCCCTGTCTCAGCATCCTGTTTTGCAATGTTGATCTTTGCATTTACACGTTTGTCTGTTACATTTTTAGTCGTTGTCTTTCCGATAGCAAGAGTCACATTATAAGACTTTGTATCGATCTGATACCCTGTTGGAACAGAGATTTCTTTCAGATAAACAACTTCCTGTGTCTTTTCCATTGTGAGCTGTGAAGCACCATTCTGATCAGTTGCAGGCATCTCTGCAATCAGCTTTGTACATGCAGCATCGGAATAGATCCCGTACACTGCACCAGCCAGTGCATTTCCTGTATCCTGGTCTTTCTTTACAATGGATACCTTGCATTCTTTTGTCCAGGTTACTTTAAAATCCACATATTTCTCATTTCCGACACCTTCACCGAAAACAAGAGCCAGGTCCTGTGTTCCAGATCCTGTTACAATCTTGTAAGCAGAGTATTCTTTATCAATGCTTCCCTTCATCCGAGAAGAAAATGTAGCACTGACGCTCTCTGCCTGATCAAGTGGTGCTGTCAGATAAAACTGTGTACCTCCACTGATTTCTACACTTGCTCCTGCAGCACTGGTTTTACCGGTTGTCACATTTACAAGCTTTACACCGCTTGGCAACTTAAATGTGATTGTCTGCAGTTTATCTGCTTTGAATGTGATCACGCTTGTTCGCTGGCTGTTTCCTTCCACATAAGCCTTTACATTAGATTCGGAAAAGCTCATATCTACAGACGGAATGTCCGGCATATTTACACAATAATTGTAAAGTTCCATTGCCAGGTTCTTTCCTGTTGCATTGGTTCCGGATGCCCAGTCACTGGATCCATTTGCATAAGCTGCTGCAAGATGGGTAATGATGAATCTCTTTCCTGCCGGAAAATCCGGATGTTTCTCATCGAAGAAACCATTCTCATCACTTGCTTTTGTTCCGTAATAGCAGACCTTTGCAAGTGTCTTTCCATCGGCAAGTTTCTGGATCGTATAAGTTCCATTTCCCGGTCCTTTTTTCGATGGTTCAACACAGTATGCTGTCGCATTGATGCTTCCCCATTTCACATAATATGGACAAGTCAGATAAGAACCTAATCCATAGTCTGCGTAATAGTACCAGGAGCCGGCTGTAACTGTGACTGATTTTGTTCCTGTTTCACCGGAAGCAAGCATCATTGGCATATCAAAAGTAATACTTTCGCCTGCTTCAAGATCTGCAAGAGCAACTTCCTGGTCAACAGCTTCCTGCATAACCTCTGAGAGTGTGATCCCTGTTTCCGGATCAACGGTCTCCTGATCCTCCGTTGCTTCGATCTCTGCATCAAATTCTTTTTCTGTCAGTTCTGTTTTGCTCTCCGTGTCAGCAGCATCAGTTTCCTCTGTAGACGAGTCAGCCTCAGAATCCTCTGTTTCTGTCTTATCGGAAGAACCAGCATCCTGATCAGAAGAACTTTCTGACTGCGAATCTTTCTGCTGATCCGCTTCTTTTACCACGATCTTTCGATTGATCTGGTAGGTTGGGTGATCCGTTGTCTGTGGTTCTACATAATAGACTGCCTTATAGGAATTGGCATAATCGGTAGAAAAGTCATTCCCGTCCGTATCTTTTGCTTCCTGAAATGTAACTTTTACTTTGCTGTCATCCTGGATCGTAAGACCGGTATAATCACTCTTTACATCGAAATTGTCTCCAACCTTGATCTCATAATCCTTTGCAGTTACCACTTCATCTTCATCCAACTGATCCTTGATCTCCTCATAATACGGAATCTTTTTTACAGATCCGGCATCATCAGAAGCATAGGCAACAGCGGGAGAGAGTACCGTCGATAGAACCGTTACTGCAGTCAGTAAACCGGACATCACCCTGCGTGCTTTCTTTTTCACGTTCATTCTCTTAAATCCTTCCTTTCTGATTTTTTTGTGTATGGTTATCTGTTCGTGTCTGCGTATTATCTTTTATACGAAGATGATCGCCTCCTTTCCTGAAATTTGCGCTATTTGGGACAGTCAGCACAAGCTGAGATAACAGCACAAATATATGGCGGTACCTGTTTATCACAAATACCGCCACATGATTTCTACTGTCATCCTCTTTTCAGATTCAGACATTTTATTTTGATTTAAGATTTAAGCGTTTTCCTGTTTTCTTTCCCGGATCCGTTCCTATATCAGTTTCCATCTCTGATACGTTTTCTTCTGGCAGACACGCAGCTTTTCGCTCTATGCATGTTCAAACCGAATATCACTCCGGGCAGGCTATTCATTTTTCAAGGTACATGAAGGTGTTCTATGCAAACCCTTCATATAACGAAACGCTCAGAGCCTGTTTTACAGTGGTCTAATTCAATTTTTTTAAAATTCTTCGTTTTCCGCCTTTTTTTTCATCGTTTTTAATGCCCTGTTCAGGAGGTCATTTACACTCTGCTGTTTGATTCCCAGATAATCTGCGACATCCTGCTGACGCATTTCTTCGAAATAAACCAGATTGAGTACCATCTTTTGCCTCTCTGTCAATTCCTTGATCAGCGCATGCAGAATTTCTCTGTCGATAACATCGTCAACAAAATCTTTTGAAGATCCTCTCATAATCTCCGCATCATCTGTAACATCGCTGTTAGAAAACACACCATGATTGGTGCTGATTTTGCTCTGGCTGTATGCCATACGGTCTTCAGCCTCCATCAGCAGACGGATATACCAGTTTTCATTATCAAAGAACTCTTTATTGAATTCCTTGTTATCGCCAGTTACACTCACATATTCATAGTCATCACAACTATGAAGCGGAAATACGGTTGATTGATTTCCTGCTGTATAAAGTACATATCCGTGATCATAAACAGAGATTGTTGTATCTGCATTGATCATTTCCTTTACTACAACTTTGTGTTCCTTCAAGGATTTCACGCTTGGGATTCTCTTCTCCACATCAGCAACTTTCACGATTTTTTTCAGTTCTTTTAATGTCAACATAAAGACCACCTTTCTGCCTTTCGGCTCCGGGTGGTCCATTCCATCTTTTATAAAATTCCTGCACAGACATAAAGAACTGCAGCACAAGAGATCACGAACTCACCCGTTTTTTTTGAACGGGAGTCCGCGACTCCTTTGTAACGCATGTATCTGCGTTTAGATTAAGTTTGCCAGATTGCCTGGCTTATTCAGTTGATATGTGCATCTTCTGATTCATTCTCTGTTTGCTCTTTGCGAAACATGGAATAATCGCCCATAGCATCGTAAGGACAATGCCTTACAAATTCCTGGTATTCGATTTCAGTCATCTTTGCTTCCTCCTTTGTGTCATATTATCAAAATCTCTATTTACAATTATTTTTGCAAAAAAGAATTCAACCTCTATATAACGAAACGCTGAGAGCCTGTTTTACAGTGGGGTACGACAAAAAAATTTAAAAATTTTTCGAAATACGTCAAAAAGCCCGACAAAACAAATACTTCAACAATCTCCAAAACCAGAAAATACTTCTGATCTTGCAGTGTATCCGTAAATGTTTTGCCGGGCTCTTAGTGATTCCAGTCAGGTTCAGCTCCTTGACAAACTCTTGCTGTCTGGTGCGTTCTTGATGGTTCCTGCCAAATCCAACGCTTACTACAGACAGCTCATTCTATTCTGTTATGATCCCTGATTCATCATCTTTCGGGAATACGTCCGCATCCTGGACTTTAATTGTTCATCTCGGATGTGGATCGGACGAACCGACACCATATCATCCTTTACAAATATCTCCAATGTACTGCGACATTTTTTGCACTCCACTTCTGAATCGCTTTGTGCGCTCTTTTCAATAAATGCTCCACATACAGAGCAGTGTACATGCCATTTAATAGCACCTGATCCCATATAGGCTTCCTCCTTTAAGCAATAAGATATTTCTCCATTTATTACTCAACGGACCAAAGGGAAATCAAATCCGCCTTATGAGCATCATGCCATCCATTCCGTAAGTGCCAAAGCTGCACGAACAGCACGATTTTTATTCTGATCAGATCTGCTTTGTCGATCTGTGCATCCTTTTTTATCCTTCCACCAGCTACCACACACTCTTTCCGGTATAAAAAATTCCGCTGTGATTAATTAACATGATATTTCAATAGTTTCAAATACATCACCAGTCAGATCACAGATGTCCTGGATCTGAATCTCGGTATCATCAATCCGTAAGTGGACTGATGGATCAAAAAATTCTACGGTTCCAGATAATGTATGGTACTGACCAATTAATGGATTCTTCCATGACTTTTGAAAATAAGTTGCCTGTATCTTCATTCCATATGCCAGGATTCTTAATTTCATATCCAGCTCATTTTTCTTTTCCTCAGATAAATCTCTTTTTGGTTCATAAATGATTTCCTGTTGCCGGATCGTTTCATCCAGTCCACGAAGTGCCGCAAATGGAGCAAACTGTTTTGCCCTGCGTCCTACATCCATGGGATGTCTCCTGGAAACCGGTCTTGGTAAATATAAATACGGTTGATATGCACTTGCCAGCACTTTTTGCACCTCCTCTAAGCACGGTGACCACCTATTTGCTCGTTGCGTTCTCTATAAGTAGAACACTCTAGCAGGTTGGATCCCCGCATGATCGCATTCTTTCCATAACGCTGCTTTACATTCAATACTGCTTCCTGTAAATGCCGTTCCTTATCGGTCTGTTTGGGATCATCAAACAGGCTGTACTGCACATAACTTTCAGGAGCAACCCTGTTCGCACACACCTCGATTCTTCGGATTCCGGTATATCTGTCTGCAATCCTGAGATATAAATCTTCCACTGCATCTATGATCTTTTTGGAACTGTTACTTTCTCTTTCGAGTTTTACGGTTCCTTTGGATGCCTCATGCTCATACCTGTGGTCGTATGCAATCCATAAGGTGATAGAACTTGTCACCAGTCCCTTTTCAAACAGATCCAGGACCAGGTTGTCTGTCATTTCCCTTACAATCACGAGTGCTTCGTCAAAAGAATAATTTCGCATCAGCACCTGGCCATTCGATAGGCTGTGTTCCTCAGAATGATAGTTCTTGATGTCACTCATCCGGCATGTTTCATAACCCCATGCATGATCGATCAACAGCTCTGCATCAATCCCAAACATCTTATACAGCCAGTCTTCGGATCTTAAAGAAGCCATTGCGATATCGCCCATCGTATGAATCCCGTAACCGGCCAGTTTTTTTTCAGTCCGGGATCCAATCCTCCAGAAGTCACTTAATGGTTTATGATCCCATAGCTGCTCTCTGTAAGAGAATTCATCCAGGATTCCAATATGGTCATCCACATGCTTTGCTACGATATCCATTGCGATCTTAGCAAGATACAGATTGGTTCCCACACCAGCGGTTGCAGTGATACCTGTTTCCTCCATAACCTCCTGCATAAGCTTTACCGCCATTTCTTTTGCAGTGAGATGATAAAGCTGCAGATAGTTTGTCACATCAATAAAACACTCATCGACACTGTACACATGGATATCTTCTTTTGAGACGTACCGCAGATAGATTCCATAGATCTTTGCGGAATAATCCATATACAGCTGCATCCTTGGCATGGCTGTGATGTACTTCACACAATCCGGTATCTCATGGATCCGGCACCGGTTCTTGATGCCAAGAGACTTCATAGCCGGAGTGATTGCCAGGCAGATTGTTGACTTTGATCTGGTCGGATCTGCAACCACCAGGTTTGCTTTAAACGGATCCAGTCCACGTTCTACGCATTCTACAGAAGCATAAAAGGACTTCAGATCAATACAGATAATAGAAGTCTGATCCTGACTCACATTGCCACCTCCCATACGTCTTTCCTCTTTTTGTAACATGTATCCCATTTTGACTATCAATGATTGTCTATCCTTCCTGTTTTCATTGAATTACAGGAAATTCATTTCACATATCCATTGACAAAAGAGGAAATATTGTGTATCTTATAGGAAAGATGTTTCCCTTATCTGTGATTCACATTATAGGAGAGATATTTCCCTTTGTCAAGATTAATTTTTATTTTTAAGGAAACACATTTCCCGTTTTGCCTTGAAGCGGCTAATGAAACTTATAAGACAAGGCTTAGAAAGAGGTATGTTTATGACATTCGGTGAAAAAGTAAGATCATTAAGAAAAGAAAAAAAGATGAGTCAGCAGGAACTGGCCAGTATGGTTGGTGTTTCATATAGGACCATTCGATCCTGGGAAGTAGAAGGACGTTTTCCAAAACAAAATGTTCTGTATCAGAAACTGGCAGATGCATTACAGTGTGACGTTTCTTATCTCATGAGTGAGAATGAAGCTTTTATCACAGAAGCATCCGAACAGTTTGGTAACCGTGGTGCCAGACAGGCTCAGCAGATTCTGGAACAGGCTGCAGCTATGTTTGCCGGTGGATCACTGACAGACGAAGATAAAATAGCTTTTATGGATGAGATCCAGAGCCTTTATCTGGATTCCAAAAGACGTGCAAAGAAATTTACACCGAAAAAATATCTGAAAAACCAAGAGGAAAAATAATAGAAGGCGGGATTATTGTACACCTAATCTGTTACCTTATAGTTACAAGGATATTTCTGCCCTTTTTATTTTTTACTTTTGAGGTGATTTATTTGAGAAACACTTACATATATACAGAAACAAAGAAATTAATCAAGAAATATGGAACCCGAGATCCATTTGAGATCATGGATCAGATGAACATTGTGGTCGGTGAAACTTCCAGATATAAGACACTGAAAGGATACTGTTTTATGAGCTGTAAGACAATCTATGTCATGATCAGCAGTTTCCTTTCAGAAGAAGAAAAGATGATCGTTGCCGCCCATGAATTAGGGCATATCATCCTGCATCGTTCCCAGCTGAAAATGGCTCCAATGCAAGATGATACCCTCTACAATATGACGGATAATACAGAATACCAGGCCAATCTGTTTGCTGCCGATCTTCTGATTAATGATGAGGAGATCGAAGATATGGTTCAGAACGAAGACCTGGATTATTTCGGACTCTGCAGCTCTTTGAATGCGACTCCGGAACTCATGAGCTTTAAACTATACAGCCTGACAAAACGAGGCCAGGCTTATCATATGCCGATGGAGATTCAGAGCAATTTCCTGGCGAAATAAAGTAAATAAAGATCCTGTTCTATATATCATAGTATGAACAGGATCTTTTTATAATGATTTATTTTCTATCTAAAATTTTATTAAACCGACTAAAGACTCCATAGTTTGTGTGTTTGACTTACTGTTTATATCTATCTTCTCCTAAATATTTTTCTAGTCATTGCAATATAAAATTGCTTATACAGTCTCTCCCTTAAGAGTCCTGGTATTCTGGATAATATACAGAGCGACCGATATGACCATCATTATAGCGCACAAACCAATCAACAGATCTGATACCATCGGTGTAATGTGGAACCATATAATATGCACCGCTGCAGTTCCATATAATAAAAAGGTTACTATCTTTCCATGCCAGTCTGCACCATGTACTTTTCCTGTCTTTCGTATCACAAGACATCCACTGACTACCATATACAGCTCCTTACCTGCCATTATTACGATTAAAAGAAGCACATGCGGAAAACGAGTAAACAGACAGATTAACATCGCTGCCTGTGTCAGCTTATCAGCCACCGGATCAAGTATTTTTCCTAAATTACTAATCCTATGGAATCTTCTTGCGATATATCCATCAGCAAGATCCGTAAGACCAGACAGCAATAAGATTTCACCAGCTAACAGAGGATTTTTCTTTACACAATAACTCCATATAATTACCGGAATCAGACAAAGCCGAAAAAAAGAAAGAAGATTAGGAACCGTAATAATTCTATTCAAATTTTCTTCCTGATTCACTTCACTCTGCATGTACGGTCACCTCACTTTCCTTTTTTTTAGACATAAACCAATAAAATATAACACAAAATGCTAAAGCAAACACAACACCAAAAACATTTTGAATCACTCTAAGACTAACCGCTCCTTGTAGTCCATAAGTCTCTGCAGCAATGGCTAAAGCACCAAATGTGTTAAATACTGCCTGCCAGCCATATTGTGCTGAAAATCCTACACCGATTCCACCAAGAATTCCTATATATGCATAGATTGACGAAGGAAGCAGAAAATATAATACTGTAAAACATATAACACCTGCAATATTTCCGACAATCCTTTTACGGACTCTGTAGTGCATATCTTCCATAAACGGCAAAATCGCGGACATGGCCGCAATACCAGCCCACATTGCACGTGGCATATTACAAAGTTCTGCAATGCAAAGGACAATCGGTACGCATAAAATCTGACATATCTGCCATTTTGTTCTGGAAGAAGTGATATCAAATTCTTGTATCAGATCTTTCAGATTTCTTTTATAAGTTCTGTTTTTATGATTTCGATAAAATACGAAGCAGGTAAGTGCTGCACCTAAAGCCATTCCGACTAATCGCATCTGATAGCTTTTTCCCGTAACATCATAACCATATAGCAGCAGATACCCAAGAACCAATGTAGATTGATTAAACATGAATGGATTATGGCATCCGAACAGAATCAACACAGCCAGTGCCGCAATATTTAACAGCATTCCCAATACCGGTGAAAACTGATTTGCTAAATGCGGACATACAGTCATAATTACAAAGAACAAAGCCAAAAGCATCGTAGATTGTCCGGTGTGGATCCCCAGATCCGCATTCCTAAACACCATGAGACATAATAAGACTACTACACCTACAATGCTGTTCTCATTTCCAAATAGGATGCTGAAAATACTAACAAAGAAAAAACAAAATGCCATTGTAACAGCTATCTTCACCAGATATACCCACATATGATATAATTTTTCTTTTAGTGTTTCACTCTTTTTCAACAGGTTTTTAGAACCTGCCTGATTTAACTGCAACTCCTGATAAAATGTCATATAAATCCTCCAATCTTCTAATTTATCTTAAAACTATATAATCTCATCTTTCTGCTTTGGCAGCTCTACAACAAATCTGCATCCACCATATTCACGGTTTTCTGCTTTGATTGTTCCTCCGGCACTATCTACAATCCGTTTTACAAGTGCAAGACCTAGGCCATTTCCTTCTGCTTTATGAGATCCATCTACCTGATAGAACTTGTCAAATATTCTGGATTTTACATCATCCTCTATTCCTGGTCCTTCATCTTCCAGAATGAACTTAACAGAATCCTGTTCTTGTTTCAGAAACATCGTAATTGTCCCCTTTGAAGGGCTGAACTTAATCGCATTATCCAAAAGATTTATCCAGATATGCATAAAAAGTCCTTCATTCCCAGTATATTTAACTTCCTCCAATTCTACCTGAAAACCAATTTCTTTTTCTGTCCATTTTGTTTCCAGGGAAAGAAATGCCTGACGGATCTGTTCATCCAGACGATATTCTGTTTTTTTCATTGGTATATTCTGATTCTCTAACTTGGATAACAGCAAAATATTACCAACCAATCCGGAAAGTCTTTGGGTGTTAAATAAGATTTTTTCTACATATTCCTCTTGATCCGGAGACAGTTCTTCTCCCTGAAGCAGCATTGTATATCCTTCAATGGCATTAATCGGGGTCTTAAACTCATGAGAAACATCAGATACAAAATCCATCTGCAGCACCTCTGTTGCACGAAGTTCTTTTGTCATAACGTTAAAACTTTGATAAGATTCTCCAACTTCTGCTATACGGCTGTTCGTTTCCAAATGCTGTTCAAAATCTCCCTGAGAAACTTCCTTCATTGCTTTACTAAGTCTGGTAATTGGTTCCAGTAACTTTGCATTAATAAAGGAAGTGATCAGCCCTGCAATCAATGTATTGAAAATCAAAAGCCAGCCAAGCACAGGTATGCTGCCCGGCAGATTAAAAAAATGATTCAAAAAAGCAAATAATAAAGCAGATATGACTGTTGAAAATACAAGTGCCAGCCAGATTGCACCAGTCAGACAGGATCGGATCCGCAATCCTTTTTCTTTCTTTTGTTCCATTATTTTTTCACCACCTTGTATCCAATTCCACGCATTGTTACGATTTCAAAATCAGGGTTATCTTTAAAACGCTCTCTGATTCTTCCTATATGTACCTCTATCGTATGTGGGTCTGCCTCCGTCTCGTATCCCCATACTTCATCCATCAACTGTTGTTTTGTAAATGTTCTGCCTGGCGAAGCTGCAAGCTTATATAAAAGCAGGAATTCTTTTTTAGGCAAAACAAGACTTTCCTTATCAGTTGTAACCGTCATTGCATCATAATCAAACTCTGTTGAACCGATCACAATTTTGTGTTCATTCAGTATCTGTGCACGGCGAAGCAGTGCTCCGACTCTTAAAACCATTTCATTCACATTTACCGGTTTTACCATATAATCGTCACTTCCCGAAAGAAATCCCTGGCGCATATCATCAAAGGAACCTTTCGCAGTGATCATAAGTACCGGTATCTGATATCCTGCTGAACGGAGTTCCGACACCAGTTCATAACCATCCATAACCGGCATCATAATATCAGAAATGATCAGATCAATATATTCCTTATCCAATACTTCTAATGCCTGTGCTCCATCCGATGCACTTTTGACTTGATATCCATTCTTCTCAAGCACTTTTTGGAATAGCTGGCTTAATTCTTTATCATCTTCTACAAT
>CALMUC010000026.1 GCA_937872845.1 uncultured Lachnospiraceae bacterium
TCAGACGTGTGCTCTTCCGATCTAAAATCTTATTGTTTTGCGAAGCAGGGCAGATAAAATTACCGCAAAAACCAAGTGCATTATGCTTATTATTAGAAAAAATGGTAATACCAGTAGCGTTACCTAAAAAAGAGAAAATGAGCCGTTATCCAGCATTTCATCCTAAAGCCTGGTTATTACAATATTGTAATGACAAAGGAGAACGCACGTATAGGTTTATTGTATTAAGCAGGAATTTGACTTTTGATAGGAGCTGGGATGTAAGCGTTGTTCTAGAAAGCAACCAAGAACTTGAGGCACCAGAAAAAACAAAACCTATTATTGATTTTTTACAATATCTAAACAGCAATATAAGTGAAAATTATAAATCTGATAAAGAGAAAAAAAGCATAATAAGAAGCTTATGTAATGAGCTGAAAAATGTAACATTTGATACAGATTCTAAAGAGTTTAAGGATTTTTTGGTAATGCCGTTAGGAATTGGAAGAAAGCAATATGATATGAATAATACCGCATTATTATTGGATAGCTTTCACGATTTAGTAGTAATGTCTCCATTTCTATCCGCAAGCACTATTAAGAATTGGAACAGTGATGTAAAAGGACTGAAAAATTGCAACCGTACACTAATTACAAGGAAATCCGAACTTGCTAAATTAAAAACTTCAGATGTAAATAATTTTAAAATTTTTACTATGAAGGATACAATTATCGATGGAGAAGATAGTTTCTCGGATGAGAAAATGGAAAAACAAAAACAAGATATTCATGCAAAGATTTACTTAAGAAGAAAAGACTCTTATACAGAATTTTTCTTAGGATCTATGAATGCAAGTTATGCAGCTGTAAATCAGAATGTAGAAATGATGATTTGCCTGCTGTCTCAGAATAGGTATCTGAATAGTGCGATTTTGTTAAAAGACCTGTTTAATGGAGCTCCTGAAAATCCAGAAAATCCTTTTGAAGAATCAGGGATTGAAGATGTTTTGGAAACTTCTGAAGGTGATGAAAAAAATAAAATGGAACAGATGATAAAAAATATCTGTCGAATGAATGGTAGAGCTGCAATTACAGCGAGAGATGAAAAATTTGATTTGAGTATTAGCTTTGATGCAGAAGATGTAGAAGAAAAATATTCAAATGTATTTGTATCACCGTTAAGAAGCAAAAAGGAAGCTGAGTTTGCAGCAGAAGTTAAAATATATGAGTTGGATATGCTTCAGTTATCAGAATTTTATACTGTTAAAGTGAAGGGTGAAAATGAAACAATGGAACGTGTAATTATGATCCAAACCTATGGACTCCCGGATGATCGTGAAAGTGCAGTTGTAAATAGTATTGTTAATGATAAAAAAACATTTATTGAGTATATAGCATTTGTACTGGGCGATGATTATCTTCTTACATATTTAGAAAAACAAAAGATGGGCGAATCTGGTATGTTCAGAAATAGCAGTTTTGGAACACCGGCAATATATGAAAAATTGTTAAAAACTGCGCTAAATGAGCCGGAACGACTACAGGAAATTACATATCTTATGAATATGATAACGGACGAATCAATTATACCTGAGGAATTTCGTGAGATGTATGAAATGTTTAGAAAAACACTAAGACTTAAATAGGAGGTTCCAGTGACATGTATGATAATTCATTTGATATTATAGAGATTGAACAAAATACAATGAATGGATTAAAAGATTTCCAAAGAGAAACTGTTAATAGAATTGATTATTTATTTCGAAACGGTCAATCACGGGTCCTGGTTGCCGATGAAGTTGGACTTGGAAAAACTTTAATTGCAAGAGGTGCAATTGTGAAAACGGCAAAACTTCGTCTTGAACAGGGCGATGATTTGTTTAAAGTAGTATACATATGTTCCAATCAAAATATTGCAAATCAGAATATTAGAAAGTTGAAAGTATCCTCTACTACTAATGTTGATGGGGTATCCGAAACAAGGCTATCTATGCAACATTTAAAGATAACTGAACAGGAAAATAATGAAGATATTCGTAACGGATATATACAATTAATTCCGCTCACGCCAGACACTTCATTTCGAATGACAAATGGTGGAGGTAATGTTGAAGAAAGAGCGCTAATGTTTGCCATACTTAAAAGAAGTGGATTGTTTTCGAAGTATTCAAAGGCAATGGAAGATTTATTGGTATACGGCGCTGATAAGGCATGGGATTGGGCAAAATGGAAGTACATAGATCGAGTGAATAAATGCGAAGAAATTACAAATGGAGAATATCCCGCCAATGTAATTTTAAAATTGACAGATTCTCTTTTAGAAAATGGGTTGCAGGAAATAGTAATGAATCATTTGGCTGCAATAAGATATGAAAGGGAAAAAGAATATACTGACGGATTTATTATTAATAAACTTCGAGTTATGTTTGCTGAAATTAGTGTTTCAATGTTACAACCGGATTTAGTTATCATGGATGAATTTCAGAGATTTAAGTTTTTACTTTCATCTGACGAAACCAGTGACACAGGAATTCTTGCAAAAAAATTTATGCATACGAAAGATATTCATATTCTTCTTCTATCAGCAACACCTTATAAGCTATATTCTACCATTGATGAGGTTAATGAAGCACAATCAGATGAGCCTCTGTCAGAATTTTTTGATGTGATGGAATTTCTATTTGATGATGAAAATAAACAGGTACATTTTAAAGAAGTATGGTCTAATTATTCGGTAAAGCTTCATGAAATGAAAGAGGGCGACACGGCAATACTGCAAGTTAAAAATCAAGCTGAGGATGCTATGTATCAAGGCGTTTGCAGAACAGAGAGAATATCTGTAATGAATTCTGGTGATTATATTGATGATTCATCTGTAAAAAAGCACATGGAGATATGTGAAAATGACATAAGATCTTATTTAGAAGCAGGTCAGTTATTGAACGAGATACATGCAGACTTTTCATTACCCGTTGATTACATAAAAAGTTGTCCTTATATACTTTCTTTTATGAGAAATTATAAAGTAAAAGAAAGCATTGAAAAGTATTTCAAGAAAAATCCTGATGAAGTCAACTTGGCTAAAAAGAATCTTCTATGGTTAAATACAACAAAAGTTGATCGCTATGAAGAACTGCCCAAAGTAAATTCAAGGTTTGAGAAATTGCTCGAACATTCATTTTATAATAAATCAGAATTATATTTGTGGGTGCCACCATCAAGACCTTATTACGAAATGCAAGGCGTTTATAAAGAAAGCACAGGCTTTTCGAAAATTCTTGTTTTTTCGGCATGGGAAATGGTTCCAAGGATGATTGGAGCATTGGTGTCATATGAATCAGAGAGAAGAACAGTTGGTAAATTGTCAGGACAGGCACAAAATGAGGATAAGAAAAATGCTCATTATTATGCAAAATCATCAGTGAGATTTCCTGTATCAAGACTACGATTTAATATATCAGAGAATGAACCAAGGGGTATGAGTTTATTTAATCTTTTATATCCTTCAAAATATTTAGCCAACCTTTATAATCCAATTCAGTATATGAATGAAAGAATGTCGTTAAAGGAGATTGAAAAAGATATAAAGCTTAAGCTGGAAGCATCTTTAATTACCCTAAAAAAATATCAAGGAACATCAAATCGTTTTGATGATAAGTGGTATTATCTTTGTCCAATGCTTCTAGATGGTCTGGAATATGTGGATGAATGGATAGAATCATTGACCGATTCTCTTATAAAGCTGAACGAGGATGGAGAGGATAGAGGAAATAAAGGTTTAAAACTTCATATTGAACGTTTAGAAGAACTACTATGTTCAGGTGATATTGTGCTTGGGAAAATGCCAGATGATTTAGTTCAGACGCTAATTAATATGGTGCTTGCATCACCTGCAGTTTGTGCATATCGAATGAATGGC
>CALMUC010000027.1 GCA_937872845.1 uncultured Lachnospiraceae bacterium
TGGATTTGACAGATAGGCAATCTCCTTTGACTCTCCTCCAATATCAATTATATCCGCACCGTCACAAATCATTTCTTTCACTCTGTAAAGTGCAGCATCTTCATTATTGTACTTTCCTCCATCCGAAAATGAATCAGGCGTTACATTTAATATTCCCATAACAACAGGTCTTGCACTTTTTGAAAATTCAAATATTCTGTTTCCGATTTTCATAAGAATTCCTTCCTTTAGTCCGTATTTTTGCCACAAATATGAATTCATATTACTTTCGTATTCTTTTACAATACTTCCCTATTCTATCACGCATCTCATTTCACATCATCCTTTTATCGGATTTTTTTACTTAAAATTGATGTGTTCGGGTAATTAATATTCAATTGAAATTTCAACACCTGACATCCTAAAAACAATCTATATTTAATCTTTATTTGATTTGACTATTTACCTGATTTTATTTTTTGATTTTATTTTTTTGATTTTTATTCTCTATTCGTTTTTACTCTTTATTTGCTTTTTTATATAAATTTGCATCTTGAGATTAAGAATATTTTATCATATATGTACAAAATACCCTTATTTTTGCATTTTTTAACTTATGTTTTTGTAGTATAATATTTCATGGTAGGGGATGTTAGAAATACTCATGACGCTGTAAATAACTCTTTACTTATTTACAGTTTTATTTTTCTTACCAAATAATCATAAAAAGGTGTGAAGAAATGAATATCAAAAATCTGCAGAGTTTAGTATCGGAATGTATTACCTACGCTGATGTAATAAATAACAATCAGGAAATATATCCATCTGATGCAAAAATGCCTCTCAAGGATCTTCTCCGCTATGACATGATTGTGTTCATGGGGTATTTGTACGAACCTGGAAATAATAATTTCAGCGATCAGGTTGAATTCATCCGGCAAAATTTAAGAATGGTTCTTGAAGATGAGAAATTCCAGCAATTTATTGAGCAGCGATGTACAAGTGATGATTTTCTGTCAACAGTTCCTCAATCTATCGAATTCTTTATCAAAGCTGATCAGTTTGAAAATGTTACAGATGCAAATGGCAATGTTCCTAAATCAAAATTTGTCGTTGATGCTTTCAGACGTCTTGGTGAAGGTTTCACAAATTATGAGGATCTGGATCCGGCTTATGGTATCCGTCTTTCAAACTTTATTCTGATGCTGAATAGTGCACTGACCAAAAACGGTATTATTGCCCCTCCTAAAGCTGGCGGAATTCACATGCCAAACCGTCCGACGGAAACCAGTGTTACAAAAAAATCTGCACCTGATATTGCAGATGTGAAAGTATATGACGAAGCTTCAGGACGTTTTACTGTCAAAAAAGCCATAAGTACTGAAGGTCATCATATAATGAAAAAACGTGCCGATGACATTTCTGAATTTGCTAATTTTGTCAAAGATGAACAGCCTAACGAAACTATGAGCCGTGGAAAAAATAAAGTCGGCAGTAATAGGCATAGCGGTGAATCAGAGGAAAAGGAAAAAAATCTCGATGAATTAATACGCGAACTCCAGTCTTTAATTGGTCTTTCTTCTGTAAAAGAAGATTTAATGCATATAATCAACATCATAAAAGTCAGAAAACTTCGTGAAATAAAAGGACTGCGCCGTGTAGATATGTCATTTCACCTTGTATTTACAGGAAATCCAGGTACAGGTAAAACTACCGTTGCAAGACTTCTCGCAAAGATTTATAAACAGCTTGGCGTTGTAAGCAAGGGTCAGTTTATCGAAGTAGACCGTTCAGGTCTTGTTGATCACTATCCCGGTGGCACTGCTCAAAAAACAACAGAAGTTGTCAACCGTGCAATCGGCGGAATTCTATTTATTGATGAGGCTTACACCCTTACCTATGGAAAAGAGGCCGGTGATTATGGACAGGAAGCTGTTGATACCCTGCTTAAAAGAATGGAAGATGACCGCGATGATCTTATAGTCATAGTTGCCGGATATCCTAAGCAGATGGAAAATTTCATAGAATCAAACCCTGGTCTCAAATCGCGTTTCAATAAATTTATTTACTTCACAGATTATACAAGTTCTGAACTTATGGATATTTTCAGACTTATGTGCAATGAAACTGACTATGTTCTGACTGAAGGAGCATCTTATGTTGCTGAGACTTATCTGCGTGGCATTACTGAAACAAAAAAAGACAATTTTGCCAATGCCAGGCTTGTACGTAATTATTTTGAACGTTGTGTTGACCGTCAGGCGACACGAATTGTTCAGGACGAAGATATAAACGAAAATGATCTTATTACATTTGTCCGTGAAGATATGTCCGAGACACCTACTGTAAATATACTTGAGAAAGCAGCAGAATAAATAAAACCGCACCTCACAACTCAGGAACTGCATTTCACGATTAGAAACTGCATCTCTTAAATCAAAAACCGCACCTCACTATTTTACATTGTGAGATGCGGTTCATTTTTTTCTGTTCTGTTTTTTATTCTGAATCTGTCTGTGTTGCTGTATCCGGAGTATCTGTTACAGCTTCTTCAACCGTCCAGTCAGCCGAATTAGCATCAACTATGTCTTTATGAAGATCATCAAGTGTCTTATATCCTGTATACCAATTGAATTCATTCTCATTTGGATAGAAGTCCGAATAAGGAAGATCATAATCTGTCACATCTACATTGCACTTTCCATCTGATGTGAGTTCAAGATCTTTAAATCCAATTGCATAATAATATGTAAAATCAGGCGTATTTTCATTAGATCCATGTGCCTTATAAACAAGCCACATATAATTATGTTCACTTGAATATTGATCAGCCTTCTTCGGAACCATGAAATATGTTCCTATAAATTCTTTTCCGTTAAATGTATCACCATCCTGATATTCGTCAGCAACCTTAGAATCAATTACACTTTCTGCCTGTGCCTTCATTGCATCAAGTGTATCTGCCGGAATCTGATCTGCCTTTGAAACATATTCATTCATTCCTGATACTTTAAATTTCTTCGAATAACTGCTTGGAATTTTTCCATACTCATCAAGCAGAAAACTATCTTCATCTGAAGGAACTGAAACTGTTATAGTATCTCCATTGCTGAGTCCTTCATTCTTGTCGATTTCATAATCATATGAAGAGAAAATACCTTCTTTATCGCTTCCTTCTATACTTGCTGAAATATAAGGAGCAACACCATCGAACTTTACTGTGACTCCATCAAACGGATCAAATTTTCCAACTTCATCAAGTCCTGAAACTTTTTCTGTCTTATCCGAAGCAGAAAGATTCACTCTGAAACATTCTTCTATTGTTTCCTTCATGCTTCCTAAATCATCCCATGATATTGTTACTGTATCTCCATTAGACAGTTTATCCTCAGGTGTAACACTTGCATATATTTCAGGATCTGCAAGTTCCAGAAAAGCCTTTTCCGGATGCTTCTTTGTATCAGCAACACCAATGCCGAATAATTTTGCAGTTCTCTTGAATTTTGAAGTAAGTTTAATTTTACCTTTGTAATCTTTTTCGAACTTATCGGAATCAAATTTTACCTCTGCTGTTCCGTCACCATTATACCCTGAATAATTCACATCAAGATATTTATTCAGATCAACATTAACACGTCTGGTTCCAAGAAAAATCAAAAGCGCTGCAACCAGTACAACTACAGCTGCACTTATTCCTATTATTATAAAAAGCTTTTTCTTTTTTCCAGGATCCATTGGTGGCTTTTGCGGTCTCGGTGCATTCGACATTCTGCCATTCATTGGACCGTTTGGCATTCCGCCATTCATTGGACCATTTGGCATTCTGCCATTCTGTGGACCATTTGGCATTCCGCCATTCATTGGCCCGTTTGGCATTCCGCCATTCATTGGACCATTTGGCATTCTGCCATTCTGTGGAC
>CALMUC010000028.1 GCA_937872845.1 uncultured Lachnospiraceae bacterium
AATGACATCATCAACAATCATGCGTGCTATTCCGAAATCTTTTGTTTCAGCAAGCATCATTGCGCGCATATCAATGTTGTTTTTTGCGAGAGCTTCTGTCATGCGGTTCAGGCGCCCAGGTTTATTTTCAAGAAACACTGAAATCTGTTTTACAGCCATAGTTAAGTCCCCCTTTATTTTCAGATTTTACGATTATCAATTACACGTTTTGCTTTTCCTTCACTGCGTTCAATAGATTTAGGAGAAACAAGAGTTACTTTAGCTTTTATTCCTAACATAGATTTAAGACCATCTACGAGATTTTTCTGGCGTTTTTCTATTTCTCCGACATTATCGGTAAACATTTCAGGAGTCATCTCAACTTTGACTTCAAGATAGTCTGTATTGTTTATGCGTTCAATAATTATCTGATAATTTGCAGGATAACCATTGTTAAGCAAAACAGTTTCTATCTGTGATGGGAAGACATTTACACCTTTGATTATAAGCATATCATCTGAACGTCCCTTTGGTTTTTGCATTTTGACAAATGTACGTCCACATGAACATGTATCTCTGCTGAGTGATGTAATATCACGAGTTCTGTAACGAAGGAGTGGAAAGGCTTCTTTGTCAAGAGAAGTAAATACAATCTCACCTTCAGAGCCAAGAGGCAGAACCTCTCCGGTATCAGGATTAATTATTTCGGCAATAAAATGATCTTCATTTATATGCATACCATTCTGAGCTGAACACTCAAATGCAACGCCTGGTCCCGAAAGTTCGGTCAGACCGTAAATATCATATGCTTTGATTCCCATAGTAGTTTCAATATCGTGACGCATCTCTTCACTCCATGCTTCAGCACCGAAAATGCCGGCTTTAAGAGGAATATCATCAGGACCGAGACCATTTTCTTTCATAACCTCACCAATATATGCAGCATAGCTTGGGGTGCAGCAAAGAACAGTTGTACCAAGATCTTTTATAAACATAATCTGTCTGTCTGTATTACCGGAACTCATAGGAACAGTCATGCATCCAAGTTTTTTACTGCCCCCATCAAGACCTGCTCCACCTGTAAAAAGACCATAACCATAAGCAACCTGAACAATATCCTCAGGGGTTGCTCCTGCGGCAACGAGAGCTCTGGCGCAGCATTCATGCCATAAATCAACATCAGCCTTGGTATAAAATGATACAACACGGCGTCCCGTAGTTCCCGAAGTTGAATGAATTTCGATTACATCTTTTCTGGGTGTTCCGAGAAGTCCGTATGGATAAGCATCACGGAGATCAGCTTTGCTCAGAAATGGAAGTTTATGAAGGTCATCGATTGACTTGATGTCGTCAGGAGTGATTCCTTTTTCTTCCATTTTTTTTCTGTAATAAGGGACATTATCCCACACATGTTTTACCTGTTTTACAAGTTTTTTACTTTGTACGGCTTTGATTTTATCAAGAGGAGCGCACTCCATGTCTTCACTGAAATAGTTAGCCACTTCTAAGACCTCCATGAAATTATTTAATAAATGAAATAAAGCAGCAGAGTTATTTAAAACTGCTGCTTTATATTTTCGCATGTATTAACTGGCATTTCAACCTAAAAGATATTTTACAACGATATTTTATAATTATAGAAAGAAAGATAATGACGATTATGTGGTGCATAGTTTCATAATAATTATATGAACAGTATACCTATAGAGTGAATGATAAATGCTGCAATCCATGCAACAAAACATTGGAAAAGAGCAGTAAGTATTGCACTTCTGGTTCCCATTTCACGCTTGATTGCTGAAACCGCTGCTATGCATGGAGTGTAAAGCAGACAGAAAACTAAAAGTATAAATGCGGTAAAAGGAGTTAAAACTTTATGCAGAGCAGCTGCACTTCCGAAGAGAACAGTAAGTGTTGAAACAACACTTTCTTTAGCCATAAAACCTGAAATAAGTGCAACAGAAATCCTCCAGTCACCAAACCCAAGAGGATAAAAGATGGGTGTAATCCAACCAGCGGCTACTGCCAGAATACTGTCTGATGAATCTGATACCATATTAAAATGAATATTGAAATTTTGTAAAAACCAAATAATTACCGTTGCAACAAAAATTACTGTAAAAGCTTTTGTGATAAAGTCTTTTGCTTTTTCCCAAAGGAGTTGTAATACACTTTTAATACTTGGAATACGGTAATTTGGAAGCTCCATAACAAATGGAACTGCTTCACCGCGAAATACTGTATTTTTTGAAATAAGAGCAGCAATTATTCCCATGAAAATTCCAATAAAATATAGAGAAATCATGATTAATGCTCCATGACCGGGAAAGAAAGAAGCAGTAAAAAATGCATAAATAGGAAGCTTTGCCGAGCAGCTCATGAAAGGAATTAGCATTATAGTCAGTTTGCGGTCACGTTCGGAAGGAAGAGTTCTGCTTGACATAATTGCTGGAACCGAACAGCCGAAACCGATCAGCATAGGAACCATACTTCGTCCTGAAAGTCCGATCTTACGAAGGAGTTTATCCATTACAAAGGCTATTCTTGCCATGTATCCAGTGTCTTCAAGCAGAGATAGAAAGAAAAACAGTACAACAATAATCGGTAAAAAACTCAGAACAGAACCAACTCCGTTAAATATGCCATCAATCACAAGTGAACGTATAACAGGATTTACACCGGCAGATTTCATGCCATCAAGTGTTATATTTCCAAGAGCAGATATGCCATTTACAAGAATATCCTGAAGCCATGCACCTACTACATTAAATGTAAGCCAGAAAATAGCAGCCATTATAAGAATAAATATTGGAATTGCAGTATATTTTCCTGTAAATAGTATATCAAGTTTTCTGCTTCTTTCATGTTCACGGCTTTCACCTGGTTTAATAACAGTTTGCGCTACAACATTATGGATAAATGAAAAACGCATATTTGCAATGGCGGCAGAACAGTCCAGTGAGTCTTCCTTTTCCATCTGTTTTACTATATGTTCAAGGGTTTCTTCTTCATTGGAATCAAGTTTAAGTGCAGTTAGAACAAGCTTGTCACCTTCAATAAGCTTTGTTGCTGCAAATCTTATTGGCAGACCTGCTCTTTCTACATGGTCTGCAATAAGGTGCATAACGGCGTGAATAGCACGGTGTACAGCTCCGCCGCGTTCGGTTTCACTGCAGAAATCCTGTCGTAAAGGAGTTTCCTGATATTTTGCAACATGAATTGCGTGATCTATGAGTTCATCTATGCCTTCATTTTTTGAAGCTGAAATTGGAATGACAGGAACTCCGAACAATTTTTCCATTTCATTGACAAGAACGGAACCACCGTTTCCTTGTACTTCATCCATCATGTTAAGAGCAATAACCATGGGGATATTAAGCTCAAGCAACTGAAGAGTCAGATAAAGATTACGTTCAATGTTTGTCGCATCTACAATATTTATGATTCCATTTGGTTTTTCATTAAGAATATACTCTCTCGAAACAATTTCTTCACTGGTATAAGGCGACATTGAATAAATACCAGGCAGATCTGTTACTTCAGTATCTTTGTGTCCGCGTATAGAACCACTTTTCCTGTCTACAGTTACACCAGGAAAATTTCCTACATGTTGAGATGAACCGGTAAGCTGGTTAAATAAAGTGGTTTTACCAGAATTCTGATTACCTGCAAGGGCAAATGTAATAGTATGTCCCTTAGGAATAGGGTGTTCTGTTTTTTTATCATGAAAACGTCCGCCTTCTCCAAGACCAGGATGCTCACTAGATGAGATAATTGCTGCATCGTGAGCTGTAAAAGAGATTGCAGGATTTGTATCTATATCTGTTTTTTTATTTGTTTCTGAGACTTTATCAATATCAAAAAGTTCAGCCTCTATTTTTTCTGCTTCTTCAAGTCTGAGAGTGAGTTCATAGTCACGCAGCCTGAGTTCCATTGGATCTTTCATAGGGGCAAATTTTACCAGAGTGACAATTACACCTGGAATAAGTCCCATGTCAAGAAAATGCTGACGGAGAGCTCCGGTTCCACCAACATTTAATATTCTTGCACTTTGTCCGTCTTTTAAGTCTCGTAATGTCATTATTTATTTAATCCTTTGGCTGTAATTGTTTATATATGCAATAAATTACTTTATGATTTTTCAACATTAAACAAAGAAGTTTATGATGCGATGGCAATTGTCACAACAACACCATTTTTTATAGTGATGCTGAGACCAAGTCCACTGTCTTTAATCTGTGGAAGATATTTTATAAATTCATTCTTTGTCATTGTAGAAGCATCTGAATCTCCGCCTGTTGTTTCAAAAACAGTATTGGAATCAATTGTAAAGTATGTTGTTGTATTGTTGATCAGAGTTTCCGGATGTTTACCTGTACTTTTATCAGTTTTTGATGTATCAGTATACAGAATGCTTCCACATATTGTAAGTGTATTATTGTCGATAGATACATCATAGGTTGTTCCATAGCCAAGTGAATCAGGCTTTCCGTTTTCTTTTGAAAGTAATGTAGAGTAATAAGAACCGTCGTCAGATGTATATTCAAAAGATGATGAATCAGATGCAGTACTCTTTGATGATGACTCTTTATTGACAGTACTTTCGGTAGTTGTGACAGATTCTGTGCTTTTTTCTGTCATATTATTTGCAGTTACAGTAGTGGCCTCTTTTAAGGCAGATGTATCGGTTGAAGCATTTTTCTGAGTTTTTCCGCATCCGCTTAAAAGAGCAGCTGAGAGTGATAATGCAATAAATAAATTAATGTGTTTTTTCATTATTGATCTCCTTGAAATTTAATTATATTTAACATTTTAATCCTTCTATATAATATTGGCACTAATACGAAACAACATCAAGTCTAATACAAAACTATATATAACGTAAGTGTTAAATATAGTTTAGATACAATCAGAATATGAAAAAAATAAAGATTAGAAAACTGATTTTACTTAGATTTTACAATAAGTATAAAGATATTTTACTGTAAAATTATAATGTGATACAAATGATATATAAATATAAAATTATAAAAATAAGCATGAAATTAATATTGCGATTAAAATATGATAAATAGAAAAGGAGAAAAATATAATGATTTATTGTGTTGAAGATGATGATAATATACGTGAACTTGTTGTTTATACATTGAACAGTACAGGATTTTCGGCAAAAGGATTTCCGGATGGATCAGAATTTTTTAAAGCAGCCGGAAAAGAAGTACCTGAACTCATACTTCTTGATATTATGCTTCCTGGTGAAGATGGAGTTTCAATACTCAGAAAAATAAGGCAGGCATCATCCACATCGCGCGTTCCTGTAATTATGCTGACAGCAAAAGAAAATGAATATGACAAGGTGCAGGCACTGGATATAGGTGCAGATGATTACGTTACAAAACCGTTTGGAATGATGGAACTTGTTTCAAGAATAAAAGCAGTTCTTAGAAGAACTAAAGTAAAGGATGATGACATACATGAAGAGGTTCTGCAGATTGGAACCATAAAAATGAATTGCAGGAAACATATTGTTACAGTAAATGGTGATGAAGTTATTCTCACATTTAAGGAATATGAGCTTCTTAAGAAATTAATAATGAATTCAGAAGTTGTGCTGACACGTGATCAGCTGCTCAATGATATCTGGGGATGGGATTTTCCCGGAGAGACAAGAACAGTTGATGTACATGTGAGAACACTCAGGCAGAAACTTGGTGATGCAGGAAATATGATTGAGACTGTTCGTGGAGTTGGATATAAACTTGTCAGTGTATAAAATAGAAAAATGAAAGGATTAGTAAATGAGAAAGAGAATCCGAAAAAGCATGCTGCTTGTCATAGGCGCAACTCTCATTGCTGCTTATGCCATCATGATAATTTTTGTATATGAAAAAATACGTATTTTGGCAGAAGATGATGTGAGATATGAGACAGGGTACGTTGCGGCAGCAATTAACAGTGTTGGAGAAAAATATCTGGCGACTATTGATGCATCTGAACCTGGAGCCAGAGTAACACTGATTTCACCTGATGGTACAGTTCTCTATGATTCGGTTCAGGACGAATATACTCTTACAAATCATCTTAATCGTCCAGAAGTTCAACTTGCTCTAAAAAAGGGAATAGGGCAAGATGCCAGAAAATCAGATACGCTTGGTAAAAATATGTTTTATTGTGCAGAAGTACTTAAGGATGGGAATATAATAAGATTATCAAAGCCTGTAAGTACAGCACTTGTGACGGCTCTTCAGCTGCTGCCGGTAATGGTTGGAATAGGTATAGGACTTATGACTTTTGCAGTCTGGTTTTCAAATAAACAGTCTCAGAAACTTGTTGAGCCTATTAATCATTTTGATCTGAACGATCCGATGAAAAATGAATCTTATGAGGAACTGATGCCGCTTCTGAAACGTATAGATGAGCAAAATAAAGAAAAAGATGCAGTTGCAGAAATGAGAAAAGAATTTTCAGCAAATGTATCTCATGAACTGAAAACTCCACTTACATCTATATCAGGGTATGCTGAGATTATCAGAGACGGACTTGTCAGGCAGGAAGATATTCCGGATTTCTCGGATCGTATTTATAAAGAAGCTAATCGGCTTGTAACACTTATAAATGATACAATAAAACTTTCTAAACTGGATGAAGGTAATATTGAACTCCAGCAAGAAAGAGTTGATTTATATCAGCTTTCAAATGAAATAATTCAACGACTTTCAGCTAAAGCAAAAGAATATAATGTTAAGCTATATGTCAGCGGAGACGTCTGTACAGTAGTTGGAATTAAACAGATTTTGGATGAAATGCTGACAAATTTGATTGAAAATGCCATAAAATATAATAA
>CALMUC010000029.1 GCA_937872845.1 uncultured Lachnospiraceae bacterium
ACAAGTGGAGCCTGGATCGGGTACTGAAAGCAGTACGGATTCAGATGGGAATGGAAGGAGAAGGGCATGACGGCAGAGGAATATAGAAACTATCTGGAGCAGGATTTCAGTGATGTAGATATCAATGAAATGACTGATCTACGGATGATAAAAGCAGACAGAAATAAATCGCTTCAGGAACGGAGAGATATTTTTCTGAATAAAGTAGGAAATCCATATTTGGTCCGGATCGGCAATATGAAAGTAAAAGTCAGATTTGCCAATAACGGTATATCTATGGAGCAGGCATTTGAGAATATGCTTCTGAGTGTCTGAAAAAGTACTGGCAAGATTGAGGGGACTGTGTTAGAATGTCGGTAAGGACAAATTATGCAGCCCCCTTTTATTACATGGATTTTCTGACGTAATAAAAGGAGGTAAGATATGTATCAGAATATCAATAAAATCTATCATGCCGCCATCTATGTCAGATTATCTAAAGAAGATGGCGATATTTCCAGTTCAGCAAAACTGGAAAGTAACAGCATTTCTAACCAGAAAGCTTTGATTCTGGATTTCCTGAAAGACAAAAAAGATATTGAAGTTGTTTCAGTCCGAGTTGATGATGGCTACTCAGGCTCTAATTTTGAGCGCCCTGCATTCCAGGCAATGCTGGAAGATATCCGGCGTGGGATTGTAGACTGCGTAGTGGTAAAAGATTTATCACGATTTGGAAGGGAATATATTGATTCCGGGAAGTATATCGAGAGATTATTCCCGGCTCTTGGTGTGCGTTTTATTGCCATCAATGACAATTATGACAGTCTCAAGGGAAAGAATCAGGCAGACGAAATCATTATCCCATTTAAGAATTTAATCAATGATGCTTATTGCCGTGACATTTCTATTAAGATCAGGAGTAATCTTGAGATTAAGAGGAAAAAAGGTGAGTGCGTGACTCCGTTTGTAGCATTTGGATACAGGAAGACAAAGACAGATAAGCATAAATTAGAGATTGATCCATCTGCAGGCAGTGTAGTACAGGATATTTTTAAGATGAAGCTGCAGGGAATGAGTCAGGATGCGATCGCTAATCGTTTAAATGAACTGGGTATTCTTTCCCCATTTGAATATAAAATCAGCAGCGGCAGTCATTATGAAACTGGCTTCCGGCAGAAAGAACAGGCACTTTGGAGTTCCGTTACAGTCCGTAGGATACTGGAAAACGAGGTTTATATCGGAAATCTTGTGCAGGGAAAAAGGACAACACCGAACCATAAAGTGAAGCAGACTTATGTGAAACCGGAAGATGACTGGATCCGGATTGAGAAAAATCATGAGCCACTGGTGAGTGACCGTGATTTTGAAATTGTTCAGAGACTTCTGGGCATGGATACACGTACTTCACCTGACCAAAAGCAGGTATATCTGTTATCCGGAATTGCTGTATGTGCGGATTGTGGTGCACCTATGACAAGAAAGGTTTCTACTGTGGCAGGGAAAAAATATGCTTATTATCTATGTTCCGCAAATAAAGAAACAAAACGCTGTTCTAGTCATAGAATACCGGAAAAGGATCTGGAAGATGCCGTACTGGTGATGCTGAAACAGCATATCCAGAATATCCTGCACCTGAAAAGAGTCCTGGAATTTGTTGGTACTGTGCCATTTCAGGAGATCAATATGAAGAAGCTGCAGGACAGGCTGGAGAAGAAAAAACAGGAGACAGAACGTTGTAAGGAGTTACGGATGATGCTCTATTCGGATATGAAAGAGGGCATTGTATCAAAAGAAGACTATGTAGAGCTTCATGCAGCCTATGGAAAGAGGCTTAGAAATGCGGAAGAGAGTATCCGTGCAATCCAGAAAGAAATGGATAGTGAGCTGGAAAAAGCAGACAATGCCAATACCTGGCTGGATTATTTTGTGAAATATCAGGATATTGAAGAACTGTCCCGCACAGTGGTGGTAGAACTGATCAGGAAAATCAGAGTATATGATAAAAAGAATATAGAGATCACTTTTGATTTTGATGATTGTTATCAGACATTGCTGAATCAATTACCGGCTATGGGAGTTGATACGGTAGTAGATGATGATAATAATCTGCAGGTCAAGGTAAAGGAGGTTGTATAAAATGGCACGAAAGAGCAGGAAAAACATTCCGGAAGTAGTCAGCAGTGCAACCGTCCAGACAGAGGTGAGCAGACCGTTCCGGGCAGGATTGTATGCCAGAATTTCAATGGAAACAGAAGAAACATTGGAAAGAGGAACGATAGAAACCCAGGTGGAATTGATGAAAAACTTTGTAGCAGATACGGAAGATATTTCGGTTGCGGAAGTTTATAAGGACTCAGACTATTCAGGTACAAATTTTGACCGTCCTGGATTCGTACAGATGATGGAAGATATCAAGCATGGAAAAATCAATTGTGTTATTGTAAAAGATTTGTCCAGACTTGGCAGAAATTATGTCGAAACCAGCAATTATATTGAACGAGTATTCCCGTTTTTCCATGTAAGATTCCTGGCTGTGACAGATGATTTCGATTCCTTCAGAGAGGGTGTGGATCTTACAGTTCCACTGAAGAATATTATCAATGAGTTCTATTCGAAAGACCTTGCCAAAAAGAGCAGCAGCGCAAAAAAAGCTCTTTGGAAAAAAGGAAAATTTACAAGTGCCTGGGAACCGTATGGTTACAGAAAGTCAGAAGAAGACCATCATCAGCTGATCGTTGATGAAGAAGCTGCAGAACATTTGAAAAGTATATTTTCTATGTATATGGATGGCAGGAACTATAGTGATATTGCAAGACAGCTCAATAAAGATGGAGTTTTATCGCCGACTTTACAGAGAAAATTCTATAAAACCGGTGAAAAGCCGCTTCCGGAGTCAAAACCCTGGAACAATTATGAAGTGAAACGAGTTCTTCAGGATGTTCATTGCACAGGTGATTCTGTATTTGGAAAATATCAGCAAAGTGTTTTCCAGGGAAATAAACAGAGAAACCGACCAGAGAGTGAATGGGTGCATGTGGAGAACACGCATGAAGGGATTATAGATAGAGAGTTGTTTCAACAGGTACAATCTAAAATCCAGGAATATACGGAAGCTTATAAGAAGAAACATCAGCAGAACAATGGGGCTATTCGAAATCATAATTTCTATACAGGAAAGATATGGTGCGGAGGCTGTGGCAACCGCATGACGTTGTCCAGAGAAAGAAATGGCACATTCTTTTATATCTGCGGAGCCAATACTAACCATAAATCCGGAGGAAAGCAATGCAAAGGGCACAGAGTCAGAAAAGAATATGTGGATGACGATGTTCTTCGCCTGATCCAAACGCATATGAAAACCGTATTGGATACAGAAAAAATGATTCAGAAAATGAATGCAGCTTCCAAAAATCAGACACAGTACCTGCTTTTGGATAAAGAGGTGGGGAAACTTCGACGGGAACTAAGCCGTATCAGTAAGCGTAAATCGGATTTATATGAAGACTATTCCGAACGTTTGATTACAGAAGAAGAATACATACAGTTTTCTCGGATCTATTCCAATGAAATTGAGAATATCAAGAGCCGTCTGGACACAGTATTGGCGGCACAGGTTCGGTATTCCCAGGATTACCACATTGAAGAAGGCTGGGGAAATGTGATACATACTTATATGTCAAAGCGTAAGCTGACAAAAGAAATGGCAGATGCCTTTGTGGATTCAATTATTATCCATGGTAAGTATGATTATGAGATCAAGCTGGTATATGACGATCAGTTTGCAGATTTACAGAAATTAAAGAAAGAGAAGGAGGCGCAGTCAAGATGACAGATCATAGAAAAACAGCTGTTTACATCCGTTTATCCGCAGAAGATGACAATGTAGATGGCAGAGCCAAAAAAGAGAGCGACAGTGTAACTTCTCAGAGAATTCTGTTAAAATCATTTGTGATTGATCAGCTGGGTGTAGCTGAGTCAGATATCCTGGAATATGTGGATGACGGTGTCAGCGGTACTCATTTTAAAAGGCAGGGATTTCAACAGCTGCAGGATGACATGAAAAGCGGAGA
>CALMUC010000030.1 GCA_937872845.1 uncultured Lachnospiraceae bacterium
TAGAGTTTTCTCTGAATTCCCCACATAAATCTATGCCAAGATACCTTTCAATGCATCCTAAAAACTCTGGGCCAAATTGTAAGTCTCGATAATATCCATCTGATGTTTCTTCAATGTCTGGCCAAAACGTAAATCCATTTATACAAAAATCTTCTTCACCTAAATATCCAATTCTCCTTGCTAATAATCCTTGATGCTTTTTTTCTAAAAGTAACGATGGTGTAATCAATTTGTCTTTATAGTAAAACGCCAAATGCCCTTCACAATTTTTAAACACTACTTTATTTTTAGCAAGAAAATCTGAAAACATATTTTTTGATAGGAGTAATTCTTTTAATGGCAGCAATTCTATTGGTTTTCTTAAATGTCGAGCAAGATGATATATATACACTTCATCAACCAAACTAAGGTTTGCCTTGCTTTCAATAAACTGTTCAATCAAATCGTTGAACTTATCCCAGTCACTATTGAAACCATCTATACATTGCTTATGAAAATCTGCAATTATATCAAAAATATTTGTTTCTTTGCAATTACAGATACTTGCAATATCTTCTTCTAAATCCCTATATAATTCTGTACGAAGTATCATGTCTACTCACCGACCTATACAAATTTGTCATTACTTTTCAACTTAACGCTATTGTAATTATTAAATTGATTTGTCACAAGGTGCCTTACGACACCTAATGACATTATACCACTCCATGTCCTATTCAGCCAAAGAATTTCCCATTGCTTTCCTTGCCTTCTTCTCAGCAATTAGCTCATGGATATTTGTATTATAAAGCTTATATAAACCTGTATCTTTCCTAATCTGATTATCAAACGGAATCACTGAACTACCACACTTAATAAGTCCCATACCTGATGGACTGTTGGTTACGAATCGTAGCTGTGCTTCTGATACTCCGATAACCTCTGCCATCTTAGAACTGTCGGTATTTGCCTGCTTTAACAATGCAACAAACTCAGAGTTTGCAAGCATTGTGGTTGCTGTGTAATTCTGTAACAGATCGACAACATTCTGAGTGATACCAGTACATAAGCCGCCCTGCTTTCTTACTTTCTTCCATAACTGTTGCAAATACTTCGCCGAATACTCGGAATTCAGTAAAACGTGGAATTCATCAATATACAGCCAAGTTGCTTTTCCTCGCTTTCCATTTTCAACAATTCTGTTCTGAATGGACTCCATCATAACAAGCATGGTAATAGGTGATAATTCTGCACCTAAATCTCTGATTCCATAAACTGTGAAGCGATTATCTACATCCACATTGGACTGATGATTGAAGATGTTAAGTGATCCATTAACGAACAACTCCAGTGATAACGCAATGTCTTTTGCTTCTACCTCTGGCTGCTGATTCAATAACTCATAGAAATCTGACATAACAGGAATATACTTTTCTTTGTTTCTGGCTATTTCAATATAGAGATTTCTTACGCATCTATCAATGATGGATTTCTGTCTGGAATTTAAAGAATCTCCAATACACTGTTCACATAGTCCCAGCATAAATTCACCTTTTTCTCTTACCCAACCTTTTGAATCATTTTGATCTAAGTTCCATACATCCATTGCCATCGGATTCACATAATTGTCGGTATACGTTGACATATTGACAACTGTTCCACCATAGGTTTCAGCAACATCAAAGTATTCGTTCATTGGATCAATAACTATGATTTCATCGTCTCCAGATAAGAATACATTTCCCATTTCCATCTTACAGAAGAAGGATTTTCCTGAACCTGGGACACCAAATACAAATCCATTACCATTGATAAGTCTCTTTCGATTTCCGATATTAATATTCTTCGATACCTGATTGATACCATAGTAGTTTCCACCAGTATCATTTAGTTCCTGCACATTAAAAGGCATCAATACAGCAAGGCTCTGGGTAAGCATGGTTCTCATTGTTTCTACCTGCCTTACTCCAATTGGCAATGCTGTATTTAATGCCTCTCTTTGTTTCAGATAATGCACATCTATGGTGCAGCTGTTACGCTTTCCAATTGTTTCTATTGTTTCACTGATACTCTCTAATTCTTTTTTTGAATCCGCCATAAGAATGATTGTCACTGCCACATAATACAGGCACTGGTCATTCTCACGCACATCATCCATAATTGTTTCAATTTCCTTCTTCTCAGTTCTCTTAGCATAAGAGATATCGGATGAGAAGTCATTGTTCTTATTACGAACTCTTTGCTGTTTGATAATATCCGATTCAATACCCAGATACTTCTTCTGCAATACCTTTGTGGTCAGATCCTTTGGCACTGGCACCACATCAATGCTGACAATTGAGTGTACTGGCAGTGATGTGATCTCATTTAAGAATCGGTCTGACAGGCTGCTTGGATATTTTTTAATGAACAATGCCTTACAGAACTTGCTTTCATCCTCAAAGCTATCTGGAAAATACTTAATCATGCCATTACACAAATCATTTTTGAAATCATTTCCTACTTTCTTTGCCTCTTTGATATCATAGTCCCAACTGTTCTCATTTCCAAGGTGATAAAAATCATGAAGATTCTTTAATCTCTCATTACCATTAAGCGGCAAAATCTCAGCCCCCAACTCATTAAATGCCTTACGAAGTGTTGCCTCTAATGTGGCAAACTGTGCTTTGGCTTCCTCGAAGTTCTTACGTTCAATCGTGAGTGTCAGATATCGCTCCTGTTCAATTCCCTGTCTACCTTCTAAAATCTTTGCTTCAATAATATCGTTATATACCTTACGAAAGTTATCATAGCCGTCATTCATATACTGTAATAAAACGTACTGTTTCAGCTCTTCCATATTTTTATTTTTATTGTTGATTGTAATCTTGAAATTACAGTCCAAAGAATTCAAGAACTTACAGTAGCGTTCAAAAATATCAATCTGCTCGTCCTCATTTGTGGTGGTGTAGTTAATATCCTGAAAGCGGTAGCATTTTGAATATCGGTTCTTTGCCACCTCAAAGATTCCATTCTCTGCTACTGCCATAATTTCAATGGTTTCCTGAATTGATTTTGGTGACTTGTAAAGCGGTTCACTTGCTTTCTTTAGTTCCTTAAATCCATCTGTTAATAATCCCATTTCTTTACCTCTCTTTCGCTTAATTACACACCAGTCGGGAACAATCCCGGCTGATGCCTGAATTGTCCCAACCTAAGAGGTCAGTTCAATCTATTCTCATGTTTCTAATGCATATATTTATATGCTGCTATTCCTGCTATCGCTGCAATGATTACTCCAATAAGAGCGATTGCCATTTTCTTTGTTTTCTTTTTCATAGCGTCAAAATCCTCCTTGCTTCCTTTATTGTCTGCTTGTAATAGTTCTTTTTTCTTACCTATATTTTTGCATTTGACTTTTATTCCTTTCGTTTTTTCTACAAAGGCAAACTCCATTTCAAATTCCTTTATTGCTGGCTCACCTTCTGTAGAAACATAGGTCAATGACTTGTTACCAAACATAAAATAGAATTTCCTTCTCATATATTCGTAGAAGTCCATTCCATTGTAGGAATAAAAGCCACCTAGTGCGATTGGTGCTACACAGGGAATTGCAACATAAGCTGCACCGGTCAACCCAATATAACGATATAAAAGAAGAACTAGACCACCACCAACGACTACACTTGCAACAGAAAACACCAGCTGTTTTGCTGATAATCCTAGTGCTACTGATTCCTGATAGCGATCAATATCTTTGTTTATTTCTATTACCACTGTTATCATCTCCTATCTGCATTTTTCTTTTTCAGACAACTTTTCTTTTCCAATGGATTTTTCATATACTGCCATTCCATCAGGACAGAGTTCCCTTAACTTTTCTGGATTGAACAGATATAACGGATATTCACAAAATCCACTTCTCTGTGTCAGTCCTGTAAATTCTCCAATTCCATTTTTTTCAATAAACTTCTCTAGCTCCGGCATATTATTAAGGTCAATATATCCACAATAATCCGGTGCTTTTCCATTCAGGTTGACAGTTATATCTCCGAATGGCTCTGGGTATCCTTCTTCATTAATTACTAATCCAATATAGATACAGCCATTGTTCTGGTAGCTGTTTACATCAAAGAATACCTCTTCTTTACTTCCCCACTGGGTTTCATATTCTAAAATCTTTTCCATATATATTTCCTTTCTACAGACCAAATACCTTACTAGTTAATGATTGCGCTCCCTTTACACTTCCTACGGTCAGTGCAATAGTAAATGTCATTTCACATAGATAGATTAACGTCTGTGCCCAGTCAGCATAACTTCCTGTAAATGACGGAAGCCCCGCATTCACAAATGCACTACATACAATGATTGCAAGTGCCATTGTAACCGCCTCAAATGTGACAGATAGAAAGTATTTACAATATGCCACCACAGTATGGTTGACTGTTCGATTTCCTCCCATTGTTGAAAA
Organism: uncultured Lachnospiraceae bacterium; assembly: GCA_937872845.1. GTDB lineage: Bacteria > Bacillota > Clostridia > Lachnospirales > Lachnospiraceae > Eubacterium_Q. Next base: position 4,433 of record CALMUC010000030.1, read on the forward strand.
TGCAATTGACCCCATAGGCACGATAATCAATAACCTTAAGAACCTGAAATAAACCGTGTAAATCATAAAGAATCCACAAATGATGATAATAATGGATAACAATGCTGCAAGTATCAGCATAATAAGACTTTCTCCAAATCCCAGATTCTTAATAATGTCTGCTTGTGTGCTGTCAATGGTCAGTGTCGTATTTGTTCCTGACGATAGTAGATTTACCAAGTTTCCTATGGATGTGAAAAATGCTTTCATAATTGTCACATTATTCGCCACAAACCATTCAGCCAGTGCTAATCGGATTAGCATACGTAGAATGACTTCAAATCTCATCTCTTCCTTGATATCCACACTCTCCGAGCAAAATCCAATAACAAAAAATAACACCACTAAGGAAGACCCAACCGCTACAAAGATTGGCTCTATTCCTTCAATAACTGCCCATGGACCGCCACCCTTAAAATCTACTGGTGATTGTCCGAGCATTGCAAATACCAAAGATATTTGGTTATTCCAAAATCCGAATACCATTTCTAGCAAGGAAAGAATCTTGTCTCCAAGTTTAAAAATATCCATACTTGTTTCTCACCTCTTCTTTCTGTTTGTGGGGTGTTGCCACCCCAACACTGCTTTTTCTTAGAATCCTAAGAAAGTTAATACGGTTGAAATACCTGCCATCATGACTCCTGCTACAATACCCTTTAGTGCAGAGTTCATAGTAGACGAATCCTGCTGCTGATACGCCTGTGCGAATTCCATTACATTCTTTGCCAAGATGATAACTCCAACTGCACCAATAACTGCAATTACTAATGTCTTCAAATTATCAAGTGGCTGCGTAACCGCTGATGTTCCTGATGCTGCAAAACACTGTGTACTCATTAGGCTGACTGCCATCACCGCACCTGATATTGCTGGTACTACTTTTCTTTTTACGTTCTTAAATAATCCTCTCATTCCTTTTTCCTCCATCTGATTGTTATTTGCGTTTTGATTTACTACTCTTTCTTTCATTTTGAAATCTCCTTTTCAACGAAAAAATAGGCAGTTATTATTGGCTTGCAATAATAACCACCCGTTCAACTTAGGTTATCTATATTCTCGGAGTTTCCTCCGTAATCTTATCAAGTCAGGTTTTCCCTGACACGTCTCACTTTCATCAAATGCTCACATTTTTACGTGATTAATGATTCTCTGATTATAGCCATCTGCTCTACACTTGTTTCTGGATAGAAATATTCTAGTATCTTACTTTGTGAAAATTTTTGCATCCATCGCTCTTCGAGCTTCATCTTTCTGCTCTTTAGTATAAGGCCAATGAATCATACGATTTGTAATTGTGTCTTCCTTCAGCTTTGCTCTATTCACCTGACGCATTTCATTTACTTTTTGATTCATTTCCTCTGCATATTCAAGCTCTGCTTCAAGTTCCTGATTCAATTTATTCTTCTGTTCCTTCTCATCAAGGTTTGTAAATCGTTTGCTCATCTCCACCTCACCAAGAAGCATAAATTCATCATAAGTCAACATATCAATATATACGTTATCTCCGCTTGCTTTTCGTTTTTTAAAATGCTCCAATGCTTTTGCTGACAAGATTTCATAAGGTTTTCCAATAATAGAACTTTTCTCTTTTGCAATATGAATATATGCTTTACCTTTGCCATCCGCTGTCTGTTGAAACATTGGATGCGAAAAGGGAATATACTTACCATCGATAATCGGATCAAAACCTCGAATAAATACAATGCACTTTTTGTTGTCCAGTTTTCGCACTTCATCTGGTGTAAATAATTCTCTACCTAACACATCAAAATTTCGACTACTACTGCCTTGCCTACCCTTTGTTTCGCCACTTGATTTCTTATCAATTGTGCCTTTTCCCAGTAGTTCTGAAACGTACTTATGGGTGCTTTGTTCGTTGCCGCCTAGATAGATAAACGTGTCACAATTCCCCGGGACAGTTTCCCAAGTATCCTTGAATAAAGCCTTCAACTGAGCGAAGTTTTGGATGATAATGATACTACTAATAGACCTAGACCTCATGGTACTTAGTAAGCTGCAGTAATCATCTGGCAATGCAACATTTGCAAATTCATCTAGCATAAAGGTCACATGAATTGGCAGTGCTCCACCACAATTAAAATCTGCCTGATAATATAATTCCTGAAATATCTGTGTGTATAGAAGTCCTATAATAAAGTTATATGATTTGTCTGAATCGGGAATAATACAGAATAATGCTGTCTTTGTTTCACCATCTCCATTTACTCCAATTCCTATATCAGCCAGATTCAAATCATCCTTAGATAACAATCGTAACACCTGCTGATTCTCTAAATATGCCAATCTGGAATTGGCACTAATGATAATAGAACGCACCGTGTCTCCTGCACCCCGCATACATTTGTTGTACTGCTTTACCGCTGGATGATTTACACCGAGCGGTGATAACTCCTCTAATTTTTTCATACGCTTATCAAGTTTTGACATCTTGCCCTGTTCTGCAACTTCTGCTTCGCCAATTAGTTTTAATACTGTCTCAAAATTTCTTCTTGATACTGGTTCTACCAGCCATACATAATAAAAAATTGACTGTAGAAACAACCCTTCCGCCTTCTCCCAGAATGGATCTGAGGGTGTCGACCCCTTCGGTGTTGTATTAGAAA
>CALMUC010000031.1 GCA_937872845.1 uncultured Lachnospiraceae bacterium
CTCTTCCGATCTTGTCTTTCAAAACTTCTGCTTGATTTCTTCTCCCCAAAGAAAAAATAAAAAGGAACGCCAAATATTGGAAACATAAGTACAGTAACTATCCATATCAGCTTGTATTCCTGCTTTTCCATTTTACTGTTTACAATATAAATCATAAATATAACAGACAGAAATCTTATTACAATATCAAAATATTTGATTTCTTTATATATCTGCCAGTAAAGCATAAGTATCCAGCCCATCTGAATAATCACAAGCAATGCCGTCATAATTCCCCGGCTGAATATAAGTTTTTTATATTTTTTTTCAATAACCATATATCTTACCGCCTTTTATTTGAAATGAAACCTATATCATTTCATCGCCTTACGGTATACTGATGCCTAATAAATCAAGTGACTTTCTTAAATCATCATAGCCTGTAAAAAGTATCTCTTTCATTCCAAGTTTTCCAGCCGCTGCTACATTATCCTCTCTGTCATCAATAAATACACTTTCCGTTAGATCTATGCCGAACTTTTTCTCAAGCAGTCTGTATATAGCCGGATCCGGTTTGGATAAATGTTCCTGAGCTGAAATGATATACCCGTCAAGCTCATCCATAAAATCCATTTTTGCCCAATGAACTTTCGCCATTTGAACCGGATAATTAGAAAGCAGATATACTTTATATCCCTGTTCTTTTATTTTTCTTACCATTGGTCCCGAATATGAAAACGGAACAACTATCTCTTCTATTCTTTTCCAGAAAAGTTTTATTTCATTCTTATACTGCGGCATAATTGATGAAAAATATTCAGGAGCATCTTCCTCATTTTGAATTCCAAGATCCAATTCATGCCAGTACCTGCTCATAACCATTCTGCCACCAAGCTCATCTATTTCAGCTTCAGGAAACCCAAGATCCTGCATATATTCATGCCATCTGAAATCCACAAGTACCTGTCCCACATCAAAGACTACATTTTTTATATTCAATATACGCCTCCGAAGTACAGATCTTATCCGCACCTAGCTTATTTTTATTTTTTATTCATGATTGCATCTATTGATTCAATGCATGCACTACGGAATGCATTTTTTTCAAGAGATGCAACTCCACAGATTGTGGTTCCTCCTGGTGAACACACCTCATCCTTAAGTTCCCCCGGCTGTTTTCCTGTCTCTATCTGAAGTTTTGCAGAACCAAGCACCATCTGAGATACAAGTTTATATGCATCATTTCTTGAAATACCATATTTTACTGCAGCATCTGCATATCCCTCTATAAATAAATCAACAAATGCAGGACCGCATCCCGTTACAGCTCCTCCTATTCCCATAAGACTCGACGGTAATTCAACAACCATTCCAACATTTCCAAAAAGCGACTTTATTTCTTCACGTTCCTCTGTTTCCAGAGAATTAGTCTTTTCAAATAGAAAAACTCCGGCTTTTACCATTGCAGGTGTATTTGGCATTACAAACTGCACACGAACATTGTTCTTTAAAATTCTGGTATATGATGCAAAGTCCCATCCCGCAGCTATTGAGATAAGTGCTTTCCCATGAATTTTGCCGCCAAGTTCGCCGAGAACATCCTCTATCTGATAAGGCTTGCATGCCATAAGAAGTGTATCAGCTGAAGCTGCAAGTTCATCCAGCGAGGCTGTCGGCTGAAATCCAATTTCAGCTGCATTTTTGTTCAATTTATCCTGGTGCGGAGCAAAGGCATAAATATTTTCCCTTGCTATACTTCCGGTAGATATAAATCCTGATGCAAGTGCTTTTGCCATATTACCCATTCCGATAATTCCTATTTTTTTCATAACTGTCTCCTTTTTATCAATTCAATTCCCGAAGTGCTTTTATACACTCTTTAATTCTGCCCTCAAACTGCCCGTAAAATTCTTTATCTGTATCATAATCATCAAGATAAAATATTTTTATCACAGTTTTCATTATTTCTTTCGCTGCCGCATCTCTGTCATATGAAAAGGCATCAAGATTTTCTGATATTTCAACTGCTTTTTTATCTTCTTCCTCTGTTGTCATACGCTTTGAGAAACGTTTATCCGCATCATTTACCTTACGCCTCTCGAATTTTAGAAACTCATGCCATTTTATGATGAAATCTGCATGAGTTTCCGGATTTTCATAACCTATCCAGTCTCGCACAGAAACTTCGGTTCTTACTTTCATTGCACATTCATTTTTTTCAAGTATATAAAGATCGGAAGAGCGTCGTGTAGGGAAAGAG
>CALMUC010000032.1 GCA_937872845.1 uncultured Lachnospiraceae bacterium
CCTACTCGATTTGTCCGGGATTGCTACGGCAGAAGCGGAAAACTGGTGCAGCAGACGAGAGTGACCTGCAAGGGAAAGAATCATCTCTTCAAGTTGTTTAAGAAATGGGGTGTGATCGAATGACGCTTTTTACAGAGGGACGCCTTCAGGCGTTTGAACGCATGATGCAGGATACCGGCAAATACCATCGCCGGGAGGACAGCGAAGATCGTCCGCGCAAATGTCCGAAGAAAAAAGCGGAGCCTGCGAAAAAGGATGGTGAGCACCATGCCGGTATTCAGGGTTGAGAAAAACAGCAATTACACAACGATGTGCAATTACCACCTGCGGGATCAGGGTCTCAGCCTGAAAGGAAAAGGACTTCTCTCTATGCTGCTTAGTTTACCGGACACATGGAACTATTCGGTACGGGGATTATCTTCGATTACACCGGATGGCGTAGATGGGGTGCTTACAGCTCTGAAAGAACTGGAACGTCTTGGATATCTGGAAAGGAACCAGCAGCGTGAGAGTAACGGTCGGATGGGCAGAGCGGAGTATGTGATCTATGAGATGCCAAGGAAAAAGCCGTGTTCGGAATCACCGTGTACGGAAAAGCCGTATACGGTAAATCCGGATACGGACACACCGGTTACGGAAAATCCCGCGCAATTAAGTACTAATAGAACAAGTACTGAAACAATCAATAAAAGAGAGAAGAAGGAAATCCAGCACCGGTATGGCTCATACGAAAATGTCCTTCTCTCTGACACGGAATACGGCAAGCTCCGGCAGGAGTTCCCAGGAGATTATCAGATGCGGGTGGAACGGCTCTCTGAGTATATGGCTTCCACCGGCAGGAGCTACAAAAATCACCTTGCCACAATCCGGAGCTGGGCAAAGAGAGAAAAGCCGAAGTATAACCCGGCAGACTACACATTTGAGGAAGGAGACAGCCTATGAGCGACATGGTGCCTGAAGTATTGAATGCGGCGTTGGATTCGCTCTTTACGCCGAAAGAACCCGGAGAGCAGGAATACCAGGGCGTGGACGGACTGCTGTATTGCCGGAACTGTCATACTCCGGTGCAGTGCAGGGTAAAGCTCTGGGGCAGAGACAAGATTGTTCCCTGCCTTTGCAGATGCCAGCAGGAAGCGATGGCGGAAAAGAAACGCCAGGATGAACTGGTGGAGCGGCAGCGTAAAATCAGGCAGCTGAAAGCAACTGGGATTCAGGAAAAGCATCTTCTGGAATGGAATTTTGGCGTTGCAGAAGACAACAAGGACATCCAGATGGCAAAACGTTATGTGGAGCAGTGGAAAAAGGTCAAGGCTGAAAACCTTGGCCTTTTGTTATGGGGAGATGTCGGAACCGGAAAGTCCTTTGTGGCGGCATGTATAGCAAATGCGCTGCTGGAGCAGGGCATTCCGGTTTTGATGACGAACTTCTCCAAAATCCTGAACCAGATGGGTGCCATGTATTCGGAAGAACGATACCGGTATATCGCTTCGTTTTCCAACTATTCTTTGCTGATTCTGGATGATCTGGGAATTGAGCGCAGCACCGAATATGCGCTGGAGCAGGTCTACGCTGTCATTGATGAACGGTACAAGTCCGGGCTTCCGGTCATTATCACAACCAATCTGAAGATTGCGGAAATCCGCAATCCGCAGGATGTGGCATACGCCCGGATTTACAGCAGGATTCTGGAAATGTGTACGCCGGTGCGAATCAGCGGAGAGGACCGCAGAAAGAGCATTGGAAAAGAAAAACAGCAGGTCGTTAAGGAGGTACTTGATCTATGAAGTGCAAGGCAAAAAAGGCGTTTTTCGCAGGTAAGAATGACATCTATCACCGCTGGAAGGAGGTTAAGAAGCTGAATGGCAAAAGCAAAAACCAGTATTACAACAGAAAACCGCAGTGGCTTAGCTGCCGACGCTGCGGCTAAGGAGCAGCGGACGGAGATGCCGCTTTCTGACCTGCATCCCTTTGAAGTATCGACCGCAAGGAAATCATCGAGCAGGCCA
>CALMUC010000033.1 GCA_937872845.1 uncultured Lachnospiraceae bacterium
CAGACGTGTGCTCTTCCGATCTCTGTTCATTTTCCATTCCGTTACTATGATCTGCAAAAGATTTTTATAGAAAAATTTCTGAAAAATGTAAAACTGACTGGATACAGTCTTGATAAGGCGGTAGAAACTCTTGGAATACCGGAACCGTTAGAGTTTCATTCGGCAATAAATGATGCCAGATATACCGCAGCGGTTATGAAGAAGGCAGGGCTTGATAAATTTCCGGATGGATATGTGTATGATACATTCGTGCTTCCTGAAAATAAAGATGACAGAATTGAAGATTTCCATTATGGGATTTATGAAGAAATATCTGAGGCTTTTTCTTCAAAAGCGGTTGCAATGTCAGATAAACAGATGACAGAAATAAAATGTCCTGAATGTTTTCGGAAATGTGTACGCAGGATCAACTGGTTTTCTGCAAATTCAAATACTGAACTTGCAGCAGGATGGTGCATTTATCATGGAGCAATGGCGGCAACTATGAAATTCAGACAGATAGGGCATTCAGGTAATGTTTTCGTTGAAAAGAAAATAGTGAGGGCCAGTGCACAGGATATTGACAGAATCAGGGAAAAGAAGCATGTTATTCAACAGCACCGTGCAGAGGTGAATGCAAAAAAACGTGAAAGAGCATCTGCCAGTATAACTGATGAAGTACAGGACACAGGGAAAAAATACAGTATAAAAATCCCGGATAAGAGTCAGAAAAATAAAAAAGATAAGGATATACAGCATTAAAAAGCAATCATAAATAATTTAAAGAGGAGCCTTTTTTGCGGTTCCGGCTTTTCTTGGGAATGCTTTAGGAGTAGGTTTTACTTTTTTTATTACAACAAAAGATCTTTGAATATCGGAATCTGGAAGTTCAAAATGATAAACTCTTTCAATGTGACCGCCGAGTACTGACGCAGAATGTTTTGCACGGATAACTTCTTCTTCAATTGTGCCGGATTTATAGGCAATAAAATATCCGCCGGTTTTAACAAAAGGCAGACAATATTCTGCTAGAACAGCAAGGTCAGCAACAGCACGTGATACGGCAAAATCATATTTGTCTCTAAACAAAGGATTTCTTCCACCTTCTTCTGCACGCATATGGACGCTTGTTATATCATTAAGAGAAAGGGCTTCTGTTGTTTTATCAAGAAAGTTGACTCGCTTTTGCAGCGAATCAAGCAGTGTAACAGAAAGTGAGGGAAACATAATTTTAAGAGGAATTCCGGGAAAACCAGCACCGGTGCCAATATCAATAAGATTTACTTTTTTATTTGCAGCAGCTTTGAATTCAGGCACCGCCTCAGATATGGATACACTGTCAGCAAAGTGTTTTATAACAACGTCATTCCAGTCTGTTATAGCAGTAAGATTCATAACTTTGTTCTGCTCAATAAGTAGGTTATAATAAGTATTAAATTTAATTGATTCATTCTCAGTAATATCAAGATTAAGATTTTCAAAAACGGATTTCAAATCAAGCATAATATACTCCTAAATTTCCCAATGAGATAAGAAATGTATTTTAGATACCCCATCATAATATCCTATAGAAAGTTATGTTTCAATAAAACTGTTTGTTTTATTTTGAGTGTATGGTATATTAACCTTATTATTTATATACATATATTAAAAAAATAAACTTGAATTGAAAATATGTTTTTGATATGAAAGATTGATAAAGAGGGGAAATATATGAACACAGGAAATATAAAACCGACATTGGTAATACTTGCAGCCGGACTTGGCAGCCGATTTAAAAGTCTGAAACAAATGACAGGTGTGGATGAATGTGGGCGTTCGCTTATGGATTATGCAATTTTTGATGCAAAAGCGGCGGGATTTGGCGATGTTGTATTTATTATTCGAGAGGATTTTTCAGAGCAGTTTAAGGAGAAGGTTGGAAAGCGTGTAGAGAAATCGCTTCCTGTAACTTATGTTTATCAGGATTTATCTGAAGTTCCGGCGGGATGTACAGTTCCAGACAAACGTGTAAAACCATGGGGAACAACACACGCAATATGGAGTGCGCGGGAAGAACTTCGCGGAAAACAATTTCTCACAATAAATTCAGATGATTATTATGGCAAAGATGCATTTGAAATTGCAGTAAAATTCTTTGATGAGCATAAAAACGACGGTGAGTTTGCATGTATTGGATATAATGTTGTAAAAACGCTTGAAAGTAAAGGGACAGTAAGCCGTGGTATATGCAAGGTAGATGAAAAAGATATGCTTATCCATATAGATGAAAGAAAGCAGATAAAACTTGAGGACGGTCGTGGATATTATACAACTGATGATGGTTCCTCATTTCATCTGATTCCGATAGAAGCTGTAGCATCTATGAATTTATGGGCATTTAATCCAGGTTTTATTAATGATATAGAAAAAACATTTCCGGAACGTTTGCGACTTGGGATAGAGGAGAGACCTGAAAGTTTTGAAGAAACACTTTCAGATGCTGTTCAGAATATACTTGATCGCACAGATTATACAGTGAAAATACTTAAAACGGATGCACAGTGGTTTGGAATGACATATTCAGAGGATCTTAGCAAAGTGAAGAGCAGTTTAAAGAAGCTTGTTGCAGAAGGAGAATATCCGGATGGAGAATGGAACTGATTTTTTTGAAAAGAAATCATCATACAGAAAATCAGGATTAATTATGCTGCTTGCCGCAGGGTCTGAGGCGGCAGCATTTTTTTTGAATCAATGGAATATATATGTGAAAATCGGGAATAAAAGCTATGGAGGGTTTGGGTTTTTTGACATTTTAAAAAAAGCTGTAGGAGAAATTCTTCCTCATAATGCAGGATTTGAGAAAATCGGATTTACATTAACTTTCTCAAATTTATTTTTACTGCTGCTCACAATTTTCTATATTATGGTGATAGTGTTTACTTTATTATTTGCAATAAATGACAGTCTGACCACAAAGAATGTAAATGAAAAAAAATTCCTGCGTAAGAATTATCTTCTTTGGAGAATTCTTCCTGCTATCATATGGATTGTTGTGTTTATTTTTATGACGCATACAAAATTATATAAAGCTGAGTTTAATAATTTAAGTGATCTGAAAGCCGGATGGCTTTCTCAGATCAAGTATCTGAAGGGAATATATGCTGTCGGATGCAGAAGCATGAAATGTGTGATATTCAGAGGAGCAGGATTTTATTTTGGTTTACTTTCAGTTTTGCTTTATTTAATTTCAACAGGTTATACATTTATATGTGATACATTAAATGAGGATAAATCATCATAAAATCCGGGGTATGATTTCTGAACTGCATCAGGATTTATTATCGTTATAGATCCATTTGTGCGAATAGATGCAATTCCTGCAGTCATAGCGATGCGGTGATCGTTAAATGAATCACACTGGGCGGAAGAAAGTTCATTTTTTCCTGTAATAATAAGAGAATTATTTTCTTCATGAATATCGGCAGAAAGATTTGACAGGGTGGTAATTATTGCCGCGGCTCTGTCACTTTCTTTTATTCTGAGCCTTTCGATATTTGTAATTACGGTTTTGCCATCAGCAATAGCAGCAACAAGAGAAATTATGGGGATAAGATCAGGTATATTTGAAGCATCAATCTGTATACCGTGAAGATTCTTTCCATAAATAGTTACCTTTCCCGGAGGTGTGCAGGTTATCGATGCTCCGAAATTCTCAAGGATATCAAGGATAGCTTTATCTCCCTGAGATGATGTAAAATCCAGACCTGTAACAGTTACGGGAACAGGACTGAGTGCACCTGCAGCAAGGAAAAATGCAGCGTTAGACCAGTCTCCGGAGACTTTTATTTCTTCGGGACTATGATAAAACTGACCGCCGCGAATGAAGAAAATCTGGTTCTTTTTATCTTCATATATAGAAATTCCAAATGTTTTTAGAACATCGAGAGTGATATCAATATATGGGCGTGACTCGACAGTACCGGTTACATGAATTTCACTGTCTTCATCAAGAAGAGGAAGTCCGAGCAGAAGACCGGTTATAAACTGAGAAGAAATATTTCCTGCAATTGTAAATGTACCTCCGCGAAGATGACCTGAAATTTTGATAGGGTTTGAACCGGGTGCAGAAAGATTTATGCCATGATTTTGCAGTTCTTCATAAAGAGGGGACAAAGGTCTTTCAGAAAGACGTCCGTGAAGAGAAAATTCAGCAGACTTTCCGAGAGCTGCTATGACAGGAAGCAGAAAACGGAGAGTTGAACCGCTTTCACCAGAATCAAGAAGGCATGGAATGCAATAGTCTGAGGAAAAAATCGAGCTGGACAAATTTGTAGAATTTGAGCTGGATTCGATTTTACTCTTACAATTTATAGGAGTAACAATAAGACCGTCATCAGTCATTTCAACGGCAGCACCCAAAGCTCTGATACATGAGATTGAGGCGTCTATATCTTTAGATGAACTTCCAATGATTATATGAGTTTTTCTGTCACTCAAAGCTGACGCAATCAGAATACGGTGAGCATGAGATTTTGAAGGTATTGCAGCAATATTCACATTGGTTTTTTTGAAAAATTTTTCTTTATTAAAGTTTAGAGTTATGGATTTCAAGATTTTTCCCTCGCTATTAAATCAGATGCCACAAGAAAATCATATATTAATAAGATACTGGTGATAATTAAATCAGACTCCATCAACAATTTCTTTGGCGACCTTTCCATCGTGAAGTAAATCGTGAAGTGTTTTGGCATCTTTATTTTCAAGTGCTGTTCTGTAGTCGCATAAATTATTAATAATGTAATTCAATTCTTTTATGAGATTATCGCTGTTTTCGAGAAATATATCAGTCCACATATCCTCATTCAGCCACGCAACGCGAGTCATGTCTCTGTAACTGCCTGCAGAGTATCCTTTATGCATAGTTGCAGTAGGGCTTTTAATATATGCGCTTGATACTATGTGAGCCATTTCAGATGTAAATGCAATCATAGAATCATGCTTTTCAGCAGAGCAGACAGTAAGTCTTGCAAAATGACACGGTGCAAATATTTTTTCAAGACATGTGAGGAAATTTCTGTCATTCATTTTATCTTCTTCCGGGACGATAATGAGAGAAGAAGCATGGAAAAGAGAACTTGTGCTGTATTTATAGCCTGAGAATTTCTTACCGGCCATCGGATGCCCTCCGACAAATGTAAAACCATATTTTTCAGCAAGTTTGAAACCGGTATCGCAGACAATACGCTTTAGACCGCCAGTATCGATGACCCAAGCATCCCTTTTTATGTACTTTGCATAATCATTTAACCATTTGACAATGGCATCAGGATAAAGGGCAGGAATTATAAGATCGCATTCACATAAATTATCAGCAGTCAGCAGTCCTGAAAGTGTGCCATCAGCAATGGCATATTGGGTTATACTCGAGTTCAGGTCGCAGCCCAGAACCTTCATAGAGGAATTTTCTTTGAACGCTTTTGCAAACGAACCACCTATCAGTCCTAACCCTACAATTCCAACTGTTTTAATATTATCAGAAGTAATCATTTTTATAACCTCTTTTAATTTAGTCTGGTAAACTTTTAAATTGAAGATACACCCTTAATAAAACTGGTATATTTTCAAAACCATATGTTTGTAAAATATTAAAATGACACTGCATAAATTAATGATACCGCAACACCGTATAATAGTTTAGTCGATTACTTCAACGAAGTAAAGCATAAAACTAACTCGAAAAATGAAAAAATGAATAGATAAAAGCACGTTAATTGACATTTGATATTCACGTCATATAATAAAAAACATGGCGATGTATGTAAAGCGGTCTATATATTTCTTAAAAATCAGCTGAAAGAGAGAAAATTCATGGTTTCAAATATAATTGCAATAGGTTTTATAATCATAACACTTGTAGAAATGTATTTTTGTGCGGCAGGATCGGCTCATCGAAAGGGCAGACTTCTGAAGGGATGGAATGAGACTAAGGGGGTTATCCGTGAAATAAAAAAAGATTATGACGGAGTGAATCATCATAGTTACTGTGAGCTGACCGTTGAGGCAGAATCCGGAGTGAAGTGCTATGCAAAGGTAAATCCTATGTTCAATATTTTTGAGGTAGGGGAAGAAGTTGATCTTATGGAAATGAAAGGTGTTCACAGATTTCGAGGCAATGACCGTGTCGATAAAAGGGGAAGGTGCGAACTTATGGCGGGCATTATACCAATAGGAATAATAGTTATAGTAGCAGGTATAATCAGCATAGTCCTCTGATTTTATGGCTTTGAAAAAATCAAGGAAAACAAATTTAAATGTGGAAAATACAGTAAAATACGGGGTGATTATATGAAAGATACAGTTGTAAAGCGGGCAAAAAAAGCAGTTTCAGCTGGAAGGCGTGAGGCACTCGTCAAAGCAAAGAAATCAAGAAAAGAGCAAAGGCAAAATAGACGTAAAGAGCAGAAGGCTATTGAAAATGCATACATGAAAGCACTTAAGAAATCAAGTCCGGAAAAAATGCTTTCAGTAATTGCAATTATCCTTACGGTGCTTCCGACGGTTGTAGGGGTACTTGTGAAAGATGACAATGGGAAAAAATAATGCTAAGATAGGGTCGGTCTGAGAAATCAGGCATAATTTAATAATAAACTCTGTACTTATATTATAAAAGGAGAGGAAAAAATGATTAAGAACTTCGATGAACTGATGGAAAAGGCAAAGAATGTTGACAAGAAGAAGGTTTCAGTTGCTGTTGCGCAGGATAAGGAAGTCCTGAAAGCTGTACAGGCTGCACACAGGATGGGAATTGCAGATTCAATTCTTGTCGGAGACGAGGAAAAAATCCGTGAAATCGGAAAAGAACTTGATATGAGATTTGATGAATATGAAATTATAGATGTCAAGGATCCGATTGAAGCTGCTCATGAAGCGGTTAAACAGGTTCACGAAGGAAAAGCAGATATGTATATGAAGGGACTTATTGAAACAAAGGACTTTCTTCGCTCTGTACTTGATAAGGAAGTCGGACTTCGTTCAGGAAGACCACTCTCGCATGTTTGTGTATTTGAAATTAAGGGAGCTCAGAAATTGCTGTTCCTTACAGATGTTGCATTTGTTCCATATCCTACACTTGAAGATAAGGTAAATATTATTGAGAACACAATAGAAATCTGTAATGCATGCGGTATTGAAAATCCTAAGGTTGCACCAATTGCAGCTGTGGAAGTTGTAAATCCTAAGATGCCTGTAACTGTTGAAGCTGCAGAACTTACAAAGATGAATGAAGAGGGAAAGATTCCGGGATGTATAGTTGATGGACCACTTTCACTTGATCTTGCAACAGTTCCGGAGGCTGCAGAGGCAAAGGGAGCAACAGGACGTAAAATCGTCGGGGATGCCGATATTCTTCTTTTCCCTGATATACATGCAGGAAATATTACATATAAGGCAATTGAGCACTTTGCAGAAGTTAAGAACGGAAATCTTATTACAGGAACGGCAGCACCAGTTGTTCTTACATCAAGATCGGATTCATTTGAAGTAAAAACACGTTCACTGGCACTTGGGGCACTTGTTGCAGATTCATTAAAGAAAAAAAATGCTTCAAAAAATAAATAATGAAGTGTGCGTTTCACAAAATTTGAACATAGGCGGAAAAATATCCGCATTTGTATGACTGGCAGTTGATATAAAATAAAAAAAATGGAGGACAGATATGGCTATTAAGTCACTTGTAATTAACCCTGGTTCAACTTCAACAAAAATTGGTATATTTGAAGACGAGGAACTTCAGATAGATCAGACACTTCGTCATTCCACAGAGGAAATATCACAATTTCCTGATATCATTTCTCAGAAGGATTTTCGTCTGAATATAATTTTGGGATTTCTCAAAGAAAAAAATATAGATGTAAAAAGTTTTGATGTAATTGTAGGTCGTGGCGGACTACTTTCACCAATTCCGGGCGGAACATATTCTGTAAATGATAAGATGATCAAGGCAATGGAAATTCATGCAAGGGGAGATCATGCATCTAATCTTGGTTCAATTCTTGCAAAAGAAATTGGAGATTCTATCGGAAAGCCATCATTCATCGTAGATCCTACAGTTGTAGATGAGCTTACACCTGTTGCACGTATATCAGGAATTCCTGATATTGAGCGTATTACGATTGACCATCCTTTGAATCAGAAAGCAATGGGAAGAAAATATGCAAAAGCAATCGGCAAGAAATATGAGGATCTTAATCTTGTAATCACACATCTTGGCGGCGGTGTTTCAACGGCGGCACATGCACATGGGCAGATTATAGATGATTTTGGAGCTTTCAACGGAGACGGTGCATTTTCACCAGAGAGAGCAAATGGAATACCAGCACTTTCACTTGCAGATCTTTGTTATTCAGGAAAATATACATATGAAGAAATGAAACATAAAATTATAGGTGGCGGTGGTTTTAATGCATATCTTGGAACAAATGATGCCCGTGAAATTATGGCTCGTATAGAAAAAGGCGATGAAAAGGCAAAACTTATCATGGATGCTTTTATTTATCAGGTATCTAAAAATATTGGAGCAATGGCTGTTGTTCTTAAAGGCAAAGTTGACCAGATTATTGTAACCGGCGGAATTGCTTATAATGACAGTATCACAAAGAAAATCAGAGAATATACTGAATTTATTGCACCAGTAACTGTATATGCAGGAGAAGATGAACTTCTTGCACTTGCCCAGGGGGCAATCAGAGTACTTACCGGTGAAGAAAAAGCTAAGGAATACAATGGCTGATCATATATAAAAAGTAGTTATAAAATGCGTCATTTGGAGATACTTCAAATTGACGCATTTTTTGATGTTCCTTTTTATAGTGAAATCTGATACAATCACGATGAAAATGGCGAGTTAGGAAAATTTTCAAAATAAGAAATTATACAAAGGGAGAATGTTATGATAAATGATGAAAATTCAGGAAATACTGGAAATCAGTATAATCCATATGGAAGTACTCCACCAAATCAAGATGAACAGTCACCGTATAATGAAGGTTCAGTGAATCCGGCGGGCAGTAATGCAGCAGGCAATGCACCATATGGACAGCCGCAGTATGGAAATCCGGCAGGCAGCAATGCAGCAGGCAATGCACCATATGGACAGCCGCAGTATGGAAATCCGGCAGGCAATGCACCATATGGGCAGCCGCAGTATGGAAATCTATCAAATGCCCAGTTTGATGCAGGTCAGGGAAAGAAAAAATCAAAAAAAGGACTTATAATTGGTTTAATAGCAGCGGTTGTTGTCATAGCAGCATGTGTATGTGCATTTCTCTTTTTTGAAAGTCCTGAAAAGCAGGTTATACTTGCAATTGATAAAACTTATGTTGATAGTTACATTTTAGACAGCAGTCCATATGAAAAAGAATTTGGAACAAAAGAAATCTTGGATAATTACTGTGAGAATGGTGGAGAAACAGCGATTACAGCCACGCTTACAGATGGATTTGAGACATTAAATGGCGATTCTTTGAAAGTTGAAACAGCCAAAGATGTAAAAAATAAGAAAATAAGTGAGAAAGCATCGGTAAATGTTTCAGGACAGGATATAAGCGTTAAGCTGTTGTCAGATGGATCAAAGACATATGTTACAGTTCCGGATTATTTAAATGGATATTTTACAGCTGACAATGAAAATTTTGGAGATAACTTTAAGAATTCGAGCATTTTTGGAAGCAGTTCAACAGATGCTGAAGGCACAGGCAGTAATATCAATCTGAATGACTACTATTTCCCTCAGAAATATAATGTTTCAAAGGATATCAAAGATGAATCAGGGATATCAAAAGATAAATTCTGGGATAATGTAACCGTAAAAAGAGATGGATCAAAGAGTGTTATAATCGGAAAAGGCGAAAAGAAAGCTTCAGAATATGTTATAACAATTCCTGAAAAATATGCAGAAGAACTTGTCAAGGGATATGTAAATGATTTTTATGACAGTAAATATGGTAATAGTACTGGAAATGATGAAGTAGGAAAATTGCTGTCAGATACAATATATGGAACAGACTTTAAAGATGAAATTGACAAAATGAAGAATTCTGCTGCAGAAGCTATTGAAGATGGCATACAGAGTGATGTTACGATTGATGTAGCTATCTATAAAAGCCATATAGCAGAAGCTTCATTTTCAGCAAAAATCAAAGATTCAGAAGATAAAATACAAAATATCACTTTGGATATAAAAAATCAGGGTGATAAAAATATAATGTCTTCATTCAGTGCAGAACTGAAATCAGATAAAGATAATACATCATTTTTATTTGAATATAAAAATGATGATACAAGCAAGAATGAAATCAAAACTGACATGAATTTTAAAATGTCTTCTTCAGATACGGAAAATGTTGAGATGACATTTACACAGACATATAATAAGGACAGCAATGAGATAAAAGGCACCGGAGAAATAAGCGACGACCAGAATTCAGAAAAATATAACATAAGCTATTCCGGAAAATTCACACAGGTAAAGAAAAACAAAGCATTGAAATTTGAATTGGACAAGATATCCATTTCAGATGGATCTGATTCAAAAGTTTTGACAGCTTCATTTGCATATTCAATTGATACTGAAAAAACAGAAGTGGAAAGTATAGATTCTTCACTTCCGACAATTGATATTCTGGATTCTTCAACAACATCAGATGATATTACAAAATTCATAACAGATAATATCAATCAGGATAAAATCAATGAAATTGAGCAACTTTTTGGATCGGGAATGACTGGAAGTACCAGTGGTGGTACACTTGCAGATGATGACGACGTATCTTTAGATGATGCATCTGCAGGAGATTCAACGTCAGATTCAGACAGTGATGAATCTATGGATGAATTATTGTCTGAAAATATTGATAATTTGTATGAGCCTGAGGCTGAAAAGAAACTTTCAGTTGGAGATACATGGACTGTTGATGGCAACTGGGAAATGAAAGTTGAAAGTGTAGAAGAAGTGCCTGCTGAAACAGCCGATCAGGGTACTGTTTACAGAGTGACATACACATATAAAAATACAGGATATGTGGATCCGGATGGTATTTTAAGCGGAGCATATCTGTCATTAGATATAATGAGAAATAAGGCAGGTGAAATAGGTAAAAACTGCTATTTGTCAGATAATGATTCTTATGCGAAGGAAATAGCTGTCGGCGAAGAATTAACTGTAAAGGAAGATATTTCGTTTAAGACAGCAGGACCATTTGATGCATATATATCTGCATACGATAAAGATGGAAATAATCATATAGTAAAATGGACTATTCAGCCCTAGGTGAAAAAATGGAACCAGTAGTTGTACATGGATGTAAATTCGGAGATGGAATTCCTAAAATTTGTGTTCCGATTATAGGGAGATCCGCAAGTGAAATTATAAAAGAAGCGGAATTTATTCAAAATGAGGCGCAAAAATTAGAAAGACAGTATGCAAGTTCAGATATTTGTGTTTCAGTGATAGAAGTGCGGGCAGACTATTTTGATGGTGTTGCAAATAATTCTGAGCTTATTGAAATGTTAAGAAGATTGCGCAAAATCTTTTTTAACAGATTGCTTCTTTTTACATACAGAAGTGAAGAAGAAGGCGGAAATCTGAGACATGACCGCGCAGAAAATATGGTCGGTGATATATATGACTGGGTCATTTCAAGCGGTCTTGTTGATATGATAGATATTGAACTTATGAGCGGAAATTATTATGTGGTGCGTATGACTACAAAAGCTCATGAAGCTGGAATTACATGTGTTTTATCAAATCATGATTTTGAAAAGACACCGCGTGATGATAAAACCGTGGAAATGCTTCACAATATGGAGATTTTAGGAGGAGATATTTTGAAATGTGTTTCCACTCCAAAAAATGAGTTTGATGTGCGGCGGGTGATGGAACTTTGTAAAAAGGTAACTGAAGAGCGGCTTTTTAATAATAATATCCGTCATCCGGTTGTAATGATATCCATGGGAGCACTTGGACGGATTACTCGAATTTCGGGTCGAGAGACGGGTTCAGCTTTTACGTTTGCATCAGTAAGAGCCGGGCAGGAGTCAGCACCTGGGCAGCTTGCTTTGCAGGAAATGTTTGAAATATTCAGCAAGCCGGAGAAAAAAAAGTAAATATTTTCTTCAAATCAGAATAAATATTTTCTTCAAAGGGAGAACAAAATGATTAATTATAAAATCGGAATTATGGGGGCCGGACATATTTCAGGCATAATTGCAGATACACTTAATCAGCTTGGCGGGTTTGAACCGTATGCAATAGCGGCGCGGGATAAGGACAGGGCAGATGCATTTGCGGAGAAATACAAAATACAGAAAGCTTATGGAAGTTACGAGGAACTTGTAAATGATCCTGAAGTAGAGATGATTTACATTGGAACAGTAAATTCCACACATGCGGATCTTGCGAAACTTTGTATAAATGCGGGAAAGCCATGCCTTGTAGAGAAGCCATTTTCATATAATGCAGTAACTTCAAATGAAGTACTGAAACTTGCAGCTGAGAAAAATGTTTTTTGCTCAGAAGCAATGTGGCTGAGATATCAACCACTCATGGGACTTCTTGTTGATCTGATACATAAGAGAAAAATAATCGGACCTGTAAAATATGTGTCAGCAAATCTAGGCATGAATCTTCGTGACAAGGAGAGGCTTACAAATCTTGAGTATGCGGGAGGTGTACTTCTTGATCTTGGAATTTATCCACTTACAGCGACAATTATCGCAATTGGAGATGTTCCTGCATCTGTGGCATCTGCATATTCAAGGCTTAATTCGGGCGTTGATGCAATTGATACCATTCAGATGAATTTCAAAAATGGAGCACAGGCATCTGTTTTTACAACAATGATGACACAGACAGATAACAGGGTTTATATTTATGGAGCAGGAGGAAGAATTGAAGTTGATGGAGTTAACTATCCTACAGAAATTCGACTTTATAATGTAGAAAATAAAATGGTACAGGCATTTAACCCTCCGGAAAGTCAGCTTAGCGGGTATGAATATGAATTTATTGCCGCACGTGAAGCAGTAATCACGGGAAAAATAGATACTCCGCAGCATAATGCAGTAAGTATAATGCAGATGGTGTCATTTATGGATATGCTGAGAAGAGCATGGCATGTGGTTTATCCTCTTCCTGGGGAACCAGATCCTGAAAGCCTAAAGGGAGATACGAAACTTACACCTGCAGAAAATGAAAAAGATTGAAATATAAACAGAGACAAGTATAAATAGAGAAAAAAGTCAGACATGAATGATCTGTACTTCGGTATTATTACTTTTCATATAAAGGAAAAGTTGATATTGAAGTGCAGATTTTTTTTATATAAAGCAAAATTGTGATATAGTAAAGAACGCTGTTGTAATAAAATAGATTACATTTTATAAGCGTTAAAAGGAGCATTAAAAAATGATTAAAACCTTGATGAAAGAGGTGAAGGAATTTAAAAAAGAATCAATTCTTACACCGATTTTTATGATTTTTGAAGTTATATTAGAAACAATGATACCACTCTTTATGGGAAAGATAATTGATATTTCTGATGAAGGAAATATAGATATGAGGCATATACTTATTTATGGCGGAATAATGCTGCTGCTTGCGGCAGGTGGACTTTATACAGGGATTTCCGGAGGAAATTATGGTGCAAAGGCAAGTGCAGGATTTGCAAGAAACCTCAGAAGAGCAATGTTTCGTAAAATCCAGGGATTTTCATTTGCAAACATTGACAGATTTTCGACATCGTCACTTGTTACCCGTATGACTACAGATGTGACAAATATACAAAATGCTTATCAAATGATACTTCGTATGGCTACACGTGCACCGGCATCATTGATAATATCAATGGCTGCAGCATTTCTGATTGAGCCGCGAGTTGCTGTGGTATATTTGTTCGCAGTATTATTTCTTGCTGCAGTTGGCGGTTTCCTTATTTCAAAAGTGACAAAATATTTTACGGAAGCGTTTCCAAAGTATGATGAAATGAATGAATCTGTACAGGAAAACGTCACAGGCATTCGTGTTGTTAAAGGATTTGTACGGGAAGAACATGAGAAGAAACGTTTTGAAAAAACAGCAGGCAGAATATATAAACTTTTTGTGCGTGCAGAAAGCCTTATGTCTGTAGCAATGCCGGTTATGCAGTTTACAGTATATGGCAGTATTTTGCTTGTTTCATGGATAGGAGCAAGGCTTGCTGTGAAAGAAGCTGGAATTGCAGGGGCATTTACAACAGGAAATCTGACATCGCTGCTTTCTTATTGCATGAGTATAATGATGAGCCTTATGATGCTTTCATTTGTTGCAGTTATGATTACTATGTCAAAGGCATCTGCAGAGAGAGTAACGGAAGTTCTGAATGAAGAAAGTACTTTGACAAATCCTGAAGAACCAGAATTCAATGTAAAAGATGGGAGCATTGAATTTGAAAATGTAACATTCAGATATAATAAAGATTCCGAAAAACCTGTTCTGGAGAATATTAATCTTTCAATTCATTCAGGTGAAACGATAGGGATAATCGGAGGCACCGGATCATCAAAGACAAGTCTGGTTAATCTTATAAGCCGGCTTTATGATGTAAATGGCGGTGTTGTAAAAGTTGGCGGCAAGGATGTGCGTGTATATGATCTTACAGCACTTAGAAATAATGTAGCAGCAGTACTTCAGAAAAATGTACTTTTCTCAGGAACGATATATGAAAATCTAAGATGGGGAAATAAAAATGCAACGGATGAGGAGTGTCATGCAGCGTGCTGTGCAGCTTGTGCAGATGAATTCATAGATCAGTTTCCTGACGGATATAATACAGAAATGAGTCAGGGCGGAACAAATGTTTCAGGTGGACAAAAGCAGAGAATCTGTATAGCACGTGCACTTTTGAAAAAACCGAAGATACTCATTCTGGATGACTCAACGTCTGCAGTCGATACAGCAACAGATGCAGTAATAAGGAAAAATCTTCTAAAGAATATTCCGGATACAACGAAAATAATAATAGCACAGCGTATTACAAGTATTCAGGACGCAGATCGTGTAATAGTCATGAATAATGGACATGTTGATGGGTTTGATACACCTGAAAATCTGCTCAAAACAAATGACATATATCGGGATGTTTATGAATCACAGCAATGTGGTTCAGGAGACTTTGATGAAGGAGGTAAAGACTGATGCCAGCACCCGGAAAAAGAATGCCGAGAGGTATGAAACCAACCGTTGATAATCCTGGTAAGGTTATAATGCGTCTCGTAAGATACATTTTTCAATATTATAGATTCAGAATGATTATAGTTTTTACCGCAATTTTAATAAGCGTAATTGCAAATCTCAGGGGAACAATGTTTATGCAGGTTCTCATAGATGATTATATAGTACCTCTTGTAAAAGCACATATTTCAGGGAAAACGGTTTCATTTGCAGGACTGCTACATGCTATGGGAATTATGGCAGTGTGGTATGGAGTAGGAATAGCAGCAACATATGCTTATAACAGGATTATGGTAAATGTCACACAGGGTACACTTCTTCACTTGAGAAAAGAACTTTTTAATCATATGGAAAGTCTGCCGCTCAAATATTTTGATTCTCATAGTCATGGTGACATAATGTCTGTTTATACAAATGATATTGATACGCTTCGCCAAATGATAAGTGAATCGATTCCACAGCTTTTTAACAGTATAATTATGCTGACCGGTGTTTTGATTTCTATGATTATATTAAATATACCGCTTACTATAGTTACAATCCTTATGGTTGGAGTCATGCTTTTTGTGACTAGAAAACTTTCCGGACTTTCAGGAAAGTATTTCCTGAAACAGCAGAAAAATATAGGCACTGTAAATGGTTATATAGAAGAAATGATGAGTGGACAAAAGGTTGTAAAAGTTTTTTGCCACGAAAATGAAAGTATTGAAAAATTTGATGAAATGAATGATGAACTTTATGATAGTGCATATAATGCAAATAAATATGCAAATATTATGATGCCATCTATGGCACAGCTTGGAAATGTAAGCTATGTCATTTGTACGGTTATTGGTGCAGTTATGGTACTTACAAGGTTTGCAATTGCAATTCCGTTTTCAGGATTCCATATTCTGACGGTAGGACGCCTGGCATCATTTTTGACATTTAATAAGAGTTTTAATATGCCTATAAATCAGGTTTCAATGCAAATGAATGCAATTATTATGGCACTTGCAGGGGCAGACAGAATATTTAAAATGCTAGATGAAGAACCAGAGACAGATGAAGGATATGTTACTCTTGTATATGCAGAAAAAAATCCTGATGGAACAATTCATGAGTCAGATAAACGAACGGGATACTGGGCGTGGAAGCATCATCATCAGGCTGATGGCACAATAGAGTATAAGGCACAGGAAGGCAGGCTGGTTCTTGATGGTGTAGATTTCGGATACATTCCTGATAAACAGGTTCTATACGATGTGTCATTACAAGCTGAGCCGGGACAGAAAATAGCATTTGTTGGCTCAACGGGAGCAGGAAAAACAACAATTACAAACCTTATAAACCGGTTCTATGATATACAGGATGGAAAAATCAGATATGATGGAATAAATATCAATAAAATAAAAAAGGCTGATCTCAGACAGTCGCTTGGTCTTGTTTTGCAGGAAACACATTTGTTTACAGCTACTGTTTTGGAAAATATCCGTTACGGAAGACTTGATGCAACGGATGAAGAATGTATAGCAGCAGCCTGTCTTGCAAATGCAGATACATTTATCAGACAGCTTCCTGATGGGTACGCAACACGACTTACGGGAGATGGCGGAAATCTGAGCCAGGGGCAGAGGCAGCTGCTTGCAATTGCCAGAGCTGCTGTTGCTGATCCGCCGGCACTTATTCTTGATGAAGCTACAAGTTCAATAGATACACGTACTGAAAAAATAGTAACAGCTGGAATGGATAATCTCATGAAAGGGCGCACAACATTTGTTATAGCGCATAGACTTTCCACAGTAAAGAATGCAGACCTTATACTTGTTCTTGAAAAAGGACATGTAATTGAGAGAGGTAACCATGAAGAACTGATGGCAGAACATGGAAAATATTATCAGCTGTACACGTAGAAAATGTGAATGTAATTGAACAATAATTGAAAAACAAGATACAAAATTAGAAATATAAAAAAATAAGATGCAGGAAAAGGTGTTTAACATTTATGAAATCATTTAAACCTTCAGAAATTGATACTGTAATATTTGATATGGATGGAACTGTTCTTGATACACTGGAGGACTTAAGAAATTCGTTAAATGAAATTCTTAGAAGTTATGAATATCCCGAACGTACGGTTGAAGAAGTGAGAGCTTTTGTAGGAAACGGAATAAGAAAACTTATAGAACGGGCAGTTCCGGAAGGCATATCAGAGAATAAATCAGAAATAGATTCAATGTTTCATGATTTCAGTGTTTATTATAATAAACACTGTATGGATAATACTGCACCATATAAGGGAATTATCCCATTAATGCATGAACTTAAGAGAGCTGGATATAAACTTGCAATTGTTTCAAATAAACCGGATGATGCAGTTAAAGAATTAAATCGGTATTTCTTTTCGGATGATATAAAAGTGGCTATAGGTGAAAAAAAAGGAGTAAGAAAAAAACCGGCACCAGATACAGTAATTGAAGCCCTCAGGGAACTTGGCAGTGAAAAAGAAAATTCAGTCTATATCGGAGATTCCGATGTAGATTTAAAAACAGCAGAGAGTTCTGAAATGCCATGCATATCCGTGCTGTGGGGATTTCGAAATAAAGATTTCTTATTAAAAAATGGAGCAGAGCATTTTGCCGAGAAAGCAGAAGATATAAAGTTAATTCTGAATATTGAGACAAAATGAATTGAATTTTGCAAAAAATAATTGATACATTGAATGATAAAAAACAAAGTAAAATAAAGACAGAATTCAGGAAAACCGGAAAGTGTGAATTTGTTTAAAAATATTTTATTTTTTCAGATTTTTATTTATGAATGTGCATAATTTCGTAAATGTTTCTGAACTGATATCATGTTCAATTTTACATGCATCTGAATCTGCAATTTCAGGATCAACGCCTATGCGTATAAAAAAATCTGACAGTGTTTTGTGCCGGGTATAAATTTTATCTGCAATTTCAAAACCTGAATCTGTAAGTGTAATCATGCCATCTTCATTAAATGATATATATCCGTTTTCACGCAGGCGCTTTGTGGCATAACTTACACTCGGCTTTGAAACATTAAGCTGATTTGCAACATCAATTGAACGAACATAACCCTTCTGTTCTTTAATCATCAAAATTGCCTCAAGATAATCTTCCGCTGACTGATGAATTTCCATTTTAAACACCTCCATAATTTTGAAACAATTCTAAATGATCATGAAAAATCCTGAACTGTATCTAATAAAAATCATTTGAACAATAGAACAAACTGATGTTAGCATAAATTAACTATTTGTTCAAATGTAAACATAAGTCATTACCCAGATATATCAAATTTCAGTTTGCAATATGAAATTATAGGCATATACAGGCTTGACCAGATATAAGCTCACAGATGTTTATAGGGATTGGAGATTTGTTGCAATTTTGTATTGTGAATGATAAAATTTAATTAATTAAACCTTGATCAGAGTGCCAAAAATTTATTCGGGAGGGGAACCTAAAATGAAAAAAGCAGAAGAAAATAAAAAATTTTCAAATTACGGGTTCACTCTTGTGGAACTGATAACTGTTCTGGTTATTCTTGCGATTCTTGCAGCAATCCTTGTTCCGTCACTGCTCGGATATATAAAAAAAGCAAGAAGTTCAAAGATTATCAATGAAGGAAATGCCTGTATGGAAGCATGTCAGGCATCATATGTCTATGCATATTCAAAAACAAATAAGTTTACATCGGGAACATACATTGATAATGATGGTACAAAAACTTCAAACTGCAGTTCTTTTTCAAACTTTGCATTGATAAACTGTAAAAAATCCGGTGCAAGTATTACCAATCCTAATAATGCAAATTATGGAAGTTCGTTTTTTGGTATTGAAATGATTGAATTATTTGGTAATGACTATTATGGAAATATTAATAGTGAGAGAACTGTAGATATTTATGGCGAAAACAAAAACGCTAAATCAATCAGTTCATACGTTAAAGATAAATATGCCTTTTTTACTGTGATAGATACTAAAGGCAAAGTACTTGAGTTTGATTATATGCGTTCAGGATATCTGTATATTTATAAAGATGGAAAAGCAAATGTGTACGATGCAGCAGATACAGATAAAAGTTTTGCTTATCAACTTAAACAAGGAAGTAATTATTTATTTAAAACAGTTGAGTAAACAATAAATATTATACATGCATCATGTAAGAGCCCATCCGGATATCCCCCACGGATGGGCTTTTATTAAACGTTGAGATCCCGACAATAACAAGTTTCAGTAAATACAGAAAGGAGAGTGGTGCTGATCCGGCAGCCTGATGGCGAATGGGTTTTTGCACCAGACAGAATATATATGGGATATATTGATTTGCACCTGCATCTGGATGGGTCAGTTTCATTTGCAACATTAAAAAAACTTGCAGTTATGCAGAATATTTCACTGCCTGAAAATCTGACGGCAGAAGATCTTTCAGTACCGGCTGACTGCAGAGATCTTAATGAATATTTAAGTAAATTTGATTTGCCGTGTAAACTTCTTCAGACAAAAGATGCTTTAAGCTTTGCAACGGAATGTCTTCTGTATGAACTGCAAAGCATTGGAATTACGTATACAGAAATACGGTTTGCACCTCAGAAGCATACAGAAAAAAATCTGACAGAGTGGGATGCAGCGATGGCTGTGCTTCATGGATACAATGTGGCAAAAAGTAAAGCAGATGTACCGGGTGCCAGATTCATCTTTTGCCTTATGAGGACGGATTATGGAAAATCAGGGGAATGCAGAACAGGTAAAAATAATACATATGATTATGAGAATGAATGCAGAAAAAATAAGGATAAGAATCTTGAAACAGTAGACATAGCCTGCACCATGAAAAAAAGAGGTAACGAGTTATGTGCCGGACTGGACCTTGCCGGAGCAGAGGGACTATATCCTACTGTGCAGTTTGAAGAAGAATTTTCAATTGCAAGGAAAAATGGTGTTCCATTTACCATACATGCAGGAGAGGCAGCATCTGCTGAAAGTATACGTTGTGCGCTTGATTTTGGAGCAAAGCGGATTGGTCATGGAGTGCGGGCTGTGGATGATGAGAGTCTGATGAAGCGGATTGCAAAGGAGGGAATTGTTCTGGAAATGTGTCCGACTTCAAATTTGCAGACAAAAGCAGTGCCATGTATGGAAAAATTTCCACTTGGTGAATTTATGAGACATAATATAAAATGCACAATAAATTCTGACAACATGACAGTTTCAGGAACGAACGTAGTCAAGGAATTTGAAATTTTAAAAAATCATGGATTCTCAGAGGAAATATTAAGTAAAATACAGGAGAATGCGGTACATTCATATCTTTGATTATATATTTATTAATAATTGAAATGCATTTTTTTACAAACTATAATGAATATGTTTTAATGTAAAAGAAAATGATTCAGAGAGGTATAAGCATGGAAGAAAATAAGCGAAACCCATATGCTCCAATTGATGACAATATGGAACAGCCTGGCGTAAACTACGGCGGACAGCCTGGCGCAAATTACGGCGGACAGCCTGGCGCAAATTACGGTG
>CALMUC010000034.1 GCA_937872845.1 uncultured Lachnospiraceae bacterium
TCAGACGTGTGCTCTTCCGATCTAACGAAAAGATAACTGAGAACCATGTTAAGACAAAGTATAAATATATTTATCCTTACAGGAATTTTGGTTTCCTGAATGGAATAAAATCCCTGACACACAACCTGTCTTACCGAATAACCCACAATACCTATGCAATAAAACACAAGCAGTTCAGATAAAATTTCAACATTTCCAGCAGAAAAGCGTCCCTGAAGATAAAGTGCACGAATCAACGATCGTGAAACTGCTATTATTCCAAATGATGCCGGAAGCGTAAGAAAAACCACATTTCGTATTCCACTTGAAACATCATCCTTGTAATGCTGAATTTCGCCCCTGCTGAAATGATCAACCATTGTCGGAAATATTGAAACTGCTATCGAATACCCGAGAATATTTATCGGAAGCTGCATAATACTCTGCGCATTCTGCATATAAGAAAGGGTATTCTTTCCTACTGTAGTTCCAAAGTACTTATTTACAATAAGATTCAGCTGAGAAACCGAAACTCCTAAAAGCATCGGCCAGAATAATTTAAGGAATTTCATAACACCAGGATGTTTTATATCCAGAACAGGTTTATATTCAAATTCACTTCTTATAACTGGCGTTGCCTGTATTATAAGATCAACAAGTGCTCCTGTTACTACTCCTATTGAAAAACCTGCAATTCCAAGTCCCGCTTTATAAAGCATAAAGCCTACAACTATCATTATTAAATTATATGATATAGACCCTAATGCAGATGGTGTAAACTTCTTATATGACTGAAGTATTCCTACACATATTCCTATCAGACACATAAAGAAACACTGAAAAAACATAATTCTCGTAAGCTTAACAGTAAGATTAAAAAATGCAGTTCCGCCATCACTGAAATCAACAATCACAGGAAGAAGCTGCGGTGCAAATATTTCGCCTATCACACAGAAAATCATTACTACAATTGCCACAAGATTCAGGACTGTACTTGCCATCCTGTATGCATCTTTTTTTTCACCTCTGGTAAGATATCCACTGAACACAGGAATAAATGCAGATGAAATACCTCCGCCAACCAAAATTGTGTAAATTGCATCCGGAATTGTGAATGCCGCATAATATGCATCCGTCTGCATTCCCATACCAAAAAGTGATGTAATAAGAATATTCTTCACATAGCCCAGAATACTCGACATAAAATTTGCTACAACCAATATACCTGCTGCACGCATCAATCCATCGTTTTTTGCTCTTTTCTTTTCTGCCATATATTTCCTATCTGAAATCATTTCAAAATTAATAAGTATTTTACCCCGGACTCCCAGATCATTTTATAGATTATAATACAAGTTTAAAAAAACGGGGATATATTTTTCAATAATCCCCGTTAATATTACATTATTAATGTCATAAACGATCAGCTTTTCTTTGATCTGATATATTCGTCTATAGCTTTTGCTGCACATTTACCTGCACCCATTGCCTTAATTACAGTAGCTGCCCCTGTAACTGCATCTCCTCCGGCAAAAACGCCTTCTCTTGTCGTTTGCCCGTTCTCATCTGCAACAATCCCGCCTTTAGGTGTTGTGTCAAGGCCTTTTGTCGTATTCCTTATAAGCGGATTTGGTGATGTTCCAATTGCTACAATGAAACATTCTGCTTCAAACTCATTGAACTTTCCTTCTATCTCAACTGGTTTTCTTCTTCCGGATGCGTCCGGTTCACCAAGTTCCATTGCCTGACAGACAACTTTATTTACCCATCCATTCTCATCAGGAATGATTTTAACAGGATTATTAAGAAGTTCAAACTTTATTCCTTCTTCAATGGCGTGCTCAACTTCTTCCTTCCTTGCAGGAAGTTCTTCCATTGAACGCCTGTAAACTATTGTCACATCTGATCCAAGACGTTTTGCACTCCTTGCTGCATCCATTGCAACATTCCCGCCTCCGACAACAACAGTCCTGTTGCATCTGGCAATTGGAGTCATTGCTTTATCCTTATAGGCCTTCATTAAATTTATACGTGTCAAAAATTCATTTGCCGAATAAACACCATTCAGATTTTCTCCCGGAATATTCATGAATCTTGGAAGTCCGGCTCCTGATCCGACAAAAACGGCCTCATAACCATATTTATCAAACAGTTCATCTATTGTGAGTGTCTTTCCGATCACTACATTTGTCTCGATTTTCACTCCCATGCATTTCAATCCATCAACTTCCTTCTTTACAATTGACTTTGGAAGTCGAAATTCGGGTATTCCATAAGCAAGTACTCCGCCTTCTGTATGAAGTGCTTCATAAATCGTCACTTCATAGCCCTTCTTTGCAAGATCAGAAGCACATGCCAGTCCTGATGGTCCAGAACCTATAATTGCAGCTTTATGACCATTTGTCTTGATTGGCTGTGGATTCTCTTTAGAATTCTTATTGTGATAATCTGCCACAAATCTCTCAAGACGTCCAATTGCTACAGACTCTCCCTTAATTCCTCTTGTACACTTCATCTCACATTGAGATTCCTGTGGGCATACCCGCCCACAGACAGCAGGCAGCGAAGAACTCTTTGTTATGATTTTATATGCTTCTTCAAATTCTCCTTTTGCAACCTGTGCTATAAACTCTGGTATATCTATCTGTACAGGACAATGATCCTGACATGGCCTGTTTTTGCAATTAAGACATCTCTTTGCTTCATCAACTGCCTGCTCTACTCTATATCCAAGAGTTACTTCTTCAAAATTTTTATTTCTTATATCTGGATCCTGTGACGGCATCGGGTTTTTATCCGATCTCATATTAAAATTCGGCATTTTACTGTACCTCCTTTTTCAGAAGATTACATACTTCTTCCCTGGCAGATAATTCAAACGGTTTATAAATGCGTCCACGTGTCATAGCTTCATCAAAATCTACCTTGAATCCATCAAATTCAGGTCCATCTACACATGCGAACTTTGTCTCTCCACCTACACTAAGTCTGCATCCTCCACACATTCCGGTTCCGTCGATCATAATAGGATTCATACTGACAACGGTCTTTACATTATATTTTTTTGTTGTCAGAACAACAAACTTCATCATTATAAGCGGTCCGATTGCAATAACTTCATCAAACTGTTCGCCACTCTTAATAAGTTCTTCAAGCGGTGCTGTTACAACACCCTTCTGTCCGGCAGATCCGTCATCCGTCACTAGAATATATCTGCTTGATGCAGCTTTGAATTCATCTTCAAGAATAATAAGATCCTTACTGCGAAAACCAACAATTGTTGTAACATCTGCACCAAGATCATGAAGTTTCTTTGCAACTGGATATGCAATTGCACACCCTACACCGCCACCAACAATTGCAACTTTCTTAAGGCCATCTGTTGCCGTTGCGTTTCCAAGAGGTCCTACAAAGTCATGCAGACTCTCGCCTTCCTTCATTGAATTCAAAATTTCTGTTCCTGCTCCGACAATCTGAAATACGATAGAAACTGTTCCTTTCTCACGGTTGTACCCTTCGATTGTAAAAGGAATTCTTTCACTGTCATCCTTTGCACGAACGATAACAAACTGACCTGGTTCTGCTTTTGCTGCAACCAGTGGTGCCTCAACCTCAATAAGTGTTACAGTCGGATTGAGTTCCTGCCTTTTTACGATTGTAAACATTTTCACCGCTCCTTTGGTTTTTGTAACTTTTACAATATGTTTCAATATATCGGAGTCGGAGGGATTCGAACCCTCGTGGCGGAAATCCGCCAAACTGATTTCGAGTCAGCCCCGTTATGACCGCTTCGATACGACTCCATATGTGGCAACTTGAATTTTCTAGTCACCTGACAACAAAAAACTGCAAATAGATGAAAAACTTTATAACTTTTCACCATGCAGTCCGCGTTTCCGATTATAGCCTATCTTTTTGCAGCCTTCAAGCTTTTGTTTCTTTAAAAATTTCATCAAGCTTACCCTCAGGCTCAAGATATTTATCTACTTTAACTTTATACTCAATAAGTTTTAGTACATATGACGGCATGTGCCTGTTTCCAAGTTCCCAATCCTGTACTGTCCTGTATGGAATATCCAGATATTCACAGAACTGTCTTCTTGTCATGCCTGTCATTTCCCGATACTCAATAATTTTCTTTGCTGTCTCTTTATTTCTGTCCTGTGTGCTGTTCATTTTTTTGTGCCCTTCTTATATTATGATATCATCATAAAGCTTGCTTTGCCGCAATTCTAGCATTTCATAAAATTACTGTCAACGAATTAACATACTAGTGGTTGTCATGTCTGCAATCCACGGATATACATTGACTTTTTATTTTCACGATCGGTCACCATACACTTTATTTTTACATGTTTTCGAATTTTCCTTAAACAGATTTAAATTTTTTCGCGCTCATTTTTATAAAATTCATCGTAGATTAATACATAAAGCCATCAAAAACCGCTGCAAACACCCTATATGCCGGTACTTACAGCGGTTTATCTATTTATTAAGTATCAAAAATGAGGTTTTCTTATTTTAAAGAATATTATTGCAAGATAATTATATTTTTTAAAATGTTTTTCCTCCACTCTCTGTTGTTGCAGAAGTACTGCCATTTGCAGTACTATTATTGCTATTTGTACTGCTCTTTGTCGTACTATTGCTGCTCTTTGTCGTACTATTGCTGCTCTTTGTATTATCATTTGTATCACTGTTTGAATTGCCGTTTTCTGTTGTAGTGTCCGAAGACTGGTTTCCACGTTTACCCGGTCCCATATCTCCAGCTGAACCATCCGGTTTCATCCCACCATTTCTTCCAGGCTTGGCAGATGAAGAGCCTGAGGAATTATCATTTCCATTTGATGGCATTTGCCCATCAGAAGGCATCTGGCCGTTCATTCCTCCCATTCCGCCCATTCCGCCAGATGTTCCAGCTGATGTAGACGTGTCTGTTACTTCAATTTTTTCTTCTGTATCATCCGCTTTTATTGTATATGTCCCTTCTTTAAGTGCCGATGATGAAAAAATCACTGACTGATATTCTTTGGCCGGCGTATATTTGCATATTACAGTTCCACTGCTATCCAGCAGTTCAACTTCCGTACCTGCTTTCTGAACGCTGTCGAAATTATACATAATACTATACTGCTTTGAATCTGATGAAAATGTTTCAGCCATTCCAATGCTTCCTGCCGCTGCAAAATTTCCTCCTGTTACAGATGCCGAAATTCCATAATCCATTGCAGAGTTGCCACCATCTGTAGGTCCATCAACCGTTGTAACTCCACCCTTTATATAAATATATCCATTTGAATCAAGTCCATCTCCGCCTGCATTTACATAAATTGTACCATCTGTGATTGTGATAACTGCATCTTCCGTTGAATCCATGTTACCACCATCATTTCCCGGCATTGCACCGCGCGTCATACCACTTTTACCACCATTTGTAGTGTCTGTTGGAGTATTATCAATATTTGCACTGTCTGTCTGATTTGTGACTGTTTCTGTACTATCTGTTTTTGCACTGCCTGTCTGATTTGTGACTGTTTCTGTACTATCTGTTTTTGCACTGTCTGTCTGATTTGTGACTGTTTTTTTACTATCTGTTTTTGCACCTTCTGTCTGATTTTTATCTGATGACGCATCCGGTGCTCCGACTGCATTTATTCCATCATCACTTGATACAACATTTATATCTCCTCCATTAATATTTACAACTGAGCCTTCAAGTCCTTCTACACTTTCCGAAATATCAATTTTTCCATCATCAACTGTAAGTGCTGTTTCCGCATGAACACCATCATCTCCTGCTTTTATACTGAATGTCCCGCCTGCAATATATACATATCCCTTATCTGCATCTTTATCATTGTCTGCATGAATTGCATCATCTCCTGCTTCTATTGTGAAATCACCATTCTTTATTCTCACAGAATCCTCTGCCGCAATCCCCTTTTTTGCTGCCGTCAGATTGTAAGTACCTCCTGTTACTTTTAAATCATCTTTTCCGACAATCGCATGCGCATATCCTGCCTTCACAGTAAGACTGCCTGTCCCCTGAAAAGTAATATCATCTTTACTGTAAATAACTCCATCTACATTTTCATCGCCGATTTTATCGTATGTGTCACCTGTATCTGAAAGTTTATTTTTACTGTTTTCTGCAAGTGTAATAAATGTTTTATCTGCATTCTTCACATATATGCATGGACCATTATTATTTGTAATTGTAACTCCGTCCAGAACTATCTGCACTTTATCTGCATCCGCTGCATCTACAATGATTTGTCCGTCTGATGATTCAAGATCGGAAG
>CALMUC010000035.1 GCA_937872845.1 uncultured Lachnospiraceae bacterium
TATAAATCTGCACTAACAATAAGGCTTCCATCATGATATAATTTTATCTGATGTGTTGAAATGTAAAAAGTGAAACGTTAAAAGTAAAACGGAGTGATGGCTTTGGGTGAAAATAAAAGCAGGGAAATATATTCAAAGGAAAAGGGTGTAAAAGAAAAATCCGAAAAGAATAAAAGTAAGAAAATACTTGAAGATTTTCGTACTCATGAACCGATATTAAAATTACTGGAGGATGTAACACTTCCGATACTTGAAAAAAAACTAAGAAGAAGTGGTATTCGTCTTCAATCAATAGAACACAGATTGAAAACTCCTGAGTCATTTATTGAAAAATTAAACAGGAAAAGAGATAAATATGATGAACTTTACGATATTACCGACCTGCTTGGTATAAGGGTTATATGTTTTTTTGCAGATGATGTAGATAAGGTTGCTGATATCGTAGATGGACTTTTTATAGTTGATTATGATCATTCAGTGGATCCGAGAAAGGAAATAAGTCCGACAAATTTTGGCTATTTATCTCTTCACTATGTCTGCAGTCTTCCTGAAAGTCCTAAATATCCGGCTGAACTATGTAAGATTCGTTTTGAAATTCAGATGAGAAGTTCTCTTCAGAATGTATGGGCTGAGATAGAACATGATCTTGGTTATAAGAACGATTTTGGTGTTCCTAAAAATGTACAGCGTGAGTTTGCACGTGTTGCCGGACTTCTTGAAATTGCAGATAAGGAATTTGGTGAAATCCGAGGCAAAATGAGCCGTTATGAATATGAAGTAAGAAAGGAAATAAGAGATGATAAAGCATATGATATGCCTCTTGATCTTATTTCTTTAAGAGAATTTATGAATCACAGCAGGCAGTTTACAAAGTTTATGCAGAAACTTCTTGACATGAGTGGTATGAAAAAGAAAATTGTTAAGGTTTCTCCTGTTTCATATCTTGGAAATCTGAACGAACTTGGAGTAAATACGATTGGAGATCTGTTGACTCTTCTTGAAGAAGAACAGGAACATGCAGTGGAACTTTTCGGGGAAATGCTTAAGAATCAGGAGCTGGATGAAATAGTAACAAGTGTAGGACTTTTTCTTCTTTGTCAGGCACGGATTGTGTGGAATGGATGGGATGAAAAAGCAATCAGGAGATATTTTCATAAGACAGCAAGAACTGATGCACAGGCAGAACGCAGAACGAAACGAGTTATGAATCTTAGAGAGCAGAAGGGTATTTAAATAATTCAGCGAAAATAATTTATAAAATTGTTTTACAAATAAAGGGAAATAAAAAATTATTGTCAGGAGGATTGTAATATGAAGTTTTTTGTAACAGGTGTAAATGGACAGCTGGGACATGATGTAATGAATGAAATAGCAAAGAGAGGTTACGAAGGAGTTGGAAGTGATATTTCTGATGAATATTCGGGAGCTATGGATGAGAGTGCAGTAACCGGTATGCCATTTGAAAAGCTGAATATTACTGATTCTGTTAAAGTCGAAGAAGTTATAATGCGTGTTAAGCCAGATGTGATTGTGCATTGTGCAGCATGGACTGCAGTTGATGCAGCAGAAGATGAAGATAAAAAAGCAAAGGTTCATGCAATAAATGTTGATGGCGTTCAAAATATTGCAGATGTGGCAAAGAAGCTTGACATAAAAATGATATATATCAGTACTGATTATGTATTTGATGGACAGGGAACAACTCCATGGGCTCCGGATTTTAAGGGATATGCACCGCTTAATGTATATGGAGAATCCAAGCTTGGCGGCGAACTTGCAGTTTCTAAGACACTTGATAAATATTTTATAGTAAGAATTGCATGGGTGTTTGGAAAGAATGGTAATAATTTTATTAAGACTATGCTTAAAGTAGGAAAGACTCATCCTGAGGTTCGTGTTGTTTCAGATCAGGTTGGTACGCCTACATATACATATGATCTTGCAAGACTTCTTGTTGATATGAGTGAGACGACTAAATATGGCTACTACCATGCAACAAATTCTGAAACGCCTGGAATCGGGGATAAGGACGGATATATAAGCTGGTATGATTTTACCAATGAAATCTATAAAGATGCGGGATATACAACTAAGGTGACACCTGTAACAACTGCAGAATATGGGCTGTCAAAGGCAGCAAGACCTTTTAATTCACGTCTGGATAAAAAGAAACTTGTAGAAAATGGATTTACGCCGCTGCCGGAATGGACTGATGCAGTTGCAAGATATATCAGCGAATTAGATATAGATAAATTGTAAAATATGATATTGAACAAAAATCTAAATCAAATGATATGAATCAAAAACAGATTGGGAGAAAAAGTCAAAATCTGATAAAGCTCAGGTGGAAATTATTTGACTGGTGGAGTAAACTGACAGTGTTGTTATATATTAATATTTAAAATAAAAATTCAAGTAGTAAGGAAGAAAAAAGATGGGACAGATAACAATAGAAAAAAATGTAGGTGGAATTGAAGGACTTTGTGTGATCACACCGGCTGTGCATGGTGATTCGCGTGGATACTTTATGGAAACATATAATGAGAAAGATATGAAAGAAGCCGGATTTGATATTACTTTTGTTCAGGATAATCAGTCTATGTCAGCAAAAGGGGTTCTGCGCGGACTTCATTTTCAGAAGAATTTTCCACAATGTAAGCTAGTAAGGGCTGTACGTGGGACTGTATTTGATGTGGCAGTAGATCTTCGTGGAAATTCAAAGTCTTATGGAAAGTGGTACGGAGTCGAGCTTTCAGCTGAAAATAAGAAACAGTTCCTTATACCGGAAGGATTTGCTCATGGATTTCTGGTTCTTACAGATGAAGCAGAATTTTGCTATAAGGTTAACGATTTTTGGCATCTGAATGATGAGGGCGGTATGGCATGGAATGATCCTGAGATAGGAATAAAGTGGCCGCATCTTGTTGGTGACTATGCAGGAAATGCGAGTGCTGCAGGATATTCACTTGATGATGGTACACTTCTTACATTATCGGATAAGGATCAGAAGTGGGTTGGACTTTCGGAAACTTTCAAGTTTTAAGCATTAAAATAAATATAATATAAAAAAAGAGGCGTATTTGAATAAAAAAGCTGATGTACCCCCCAAAAAGTCTAACTTTTTGGGGTCACATCAGAATAAAAAAAGCAGTTACGTCTCTTTTTTGTTGATTTTTATGTTCATATTTATTGGAATTGTACCTTTTTCACCATTTGCCCTTGAAACAAGCATATTATGTGGTATAATGTAACGCAGCCAGGGCAAAGCACTAAATAAAATTAAGTGATTGCACTGAAATGTTAATAAAATAATAAAAAAATAATGATTTACAAAAAAAACAAAAGAGCACACCAAGGCGGTATTTTTAAGGAGAGCAAAATGAAAGCTTATGCAGAGATGTCAAAGGAAGAGCTAAAGGATGAAGTAACAGCACTTAAGGCCGAATATAAGAAATATCAGGAGATGGACCTTCATCTTAACATGAGCCGTGGCAAACCTTGCCGGGAGCAGCTTGATATTTCCATGGATATGATGGATGTACTTAATTCATCAGCTGATCTTACATGCGAAGATGGAACAGACTGCCGTAATTACGGAGTACTTCATGGTATAGATGAGGCAAAGGTGCTTATTGGCGATATGATGGAGAATAATCCTGACAATATTATTATTTTTGGAAATTCTTCATTAAATGTAATGTATGATACAATTTCACGTGCTTTTACACATGGAATTATGGGAAATACACCATGGTGCAAACTGGATAAAATCAAGTGGCTTTGTCCTGCCCCTGGATATGACAGACATTTTGGAATTACAGAATATTTTGGAATTGAAATGATTCCTGTTCCTATGAGCTCTACCGGACCAGATATGGACATGGTTGAGAAACTTGTTTCTGAAGATCCCGCAATTAAGGGCATCTGGTGTGTTCCTAAATATTCAAATCCTCAGGGATATTCGTATTCAGATGAAACGGTAAGAAGA
The DNA here is from genome assembly GCA_937872845.1 of uncultured Lachnospiraceae bacterium. Classification (GTDB taxonomy): domain Bacteria; phylum Bacillota; class Clostridia; order Lachnospirales; family Lachnospiraceae; genus Eubacterium_Q. The sequence goes on from CALMUC010000035.1 coordinate 3,989, forward strand.
TTTGCAAATCTTAAACCTGCAGCACCGGATTTCCGTATTTTCTGGGATAATGCATATGGTATACATCATCTATATGATGATAAACAGGATTATCTGATTGAAATTCTTGCTGAATGCAAGCGCGCAGGAAATCCTGATCTTGTGTATAAATTTGCTTCTACATCTAAGATTACTTTTCCGGGAAGTGGAATTGCAGCTATGGCGACATCGCCGAATAATATGGAGGATGTTCTCAGCACGATGAAACATCAGACAATAGGACATGATAAGGTAAACCAGCTTCGTCATGTACGTTTCTTTGGTGATATTCATGGAATGACAGAACATATGAAAAAACATGCTGATATTATCCGTCCTAAGTTCGAAATGGTTGAGCAGGTATTTGATGAGAATTTAAGCGGACTTGGAATTGGAACATGGACAATGCCGAATGGCGGTTATTTTATCAGTTTTGATGCTATGGATGGCTGTGCAAAAGCAATTGTGGAAAAAGCAAAGAAAGCAGGAGTTCAGCTTACAGATGCCGGCGCTACATGGCCATATCATAAGGATCCTCATGACAGTAATATTCGTATTGCACCAACATATCCACCACTTGAAGATTTAAAAGTTGCAGCTAAGCTATTTACTTTCTGTGTAAGACTTGTGAGTGCAGAGAAGATTTATAAGGATATGCAGTAAAAGAGAGCAAATGTAATGTCTTGAGCAGTAATGTAATATAAATGGCGATGTTTTTATCAGATTAAATTATGTAAGTTTTGAAAAATGTATTTCCTATGTTACAGAGCGGTGTTGAAACAAATGCCGCTCTGTTTTGTTTCATGGACAAATGAAAATATGTGTACTATAATCGGCTTGCTGATTGTACATAAGAAATGTGGAAAATATTACAAGTGAGAATATATATATTATAATTGGTAGGTGCATATAAAAAAAATAGTTAACAAACTGGAGGGTTTATTTTGAGACCAGATATAATTTATGAAGATGAATATATGATTGCGTGCGTGAAACCTGCTGGAGTTTCTTCTCAGCCAGATAGAGGGAATGGGGAAGATTTGTTTACGACTGTGCAGAATTATCTGTTTGATGAGAAACAGAAAGAACAGGGAAATCATGAATTTAAAGAACAGTCGGAAGAACCGTATCTTGCAGTAATAAATCGTTTGGATCGGCCTGTCGGTGGAATTGTCATATTTGCCAAAACAAAGAAAGCAGCTGAAAAGCTTTCGGATATGATACAAAATCGTGAGATAAAAAAATATTATCAGGCAGTTGTAACCGGAGTATTTGAAGAACCGGAAGGGGAATTTGAAGACTATATAATTCAAGACAGGAAATCAAATATTTCCCGAATTGTTGAAGCGGGGACAAAAGATGCAAAACTTGCTTCCCTTCACTATGAAGTGCTTGATGAACTGGAAACTGATGAAGGACCAAGAACATTATGTTTAATTGAACTTCATACAGGCAGACATCATCAGATCAGATGTCAGTTGGCTTATCATAAATGTCCTCTCTGGGGAGATACGAAATATAATCCTTTATATCAGAAAAAAGGTAAAGGAAAGGCTGATCATTTTAAGGAAATCGGGTTATTTGCATGCCGTATGGAATTCATTCATCCGATAACGGGAGAAAAGATAACTCTTCATCGTGAACCTGATGGTGAAGCGTTTGATGAAATGGATCAGGAAGATTTTTAATGAATATTTCTAGTGAAAACTTTTAATGAATAAATAAAACATAGAAATATTTGTATGGTGGAATATAGAAAGAATAAATATAGAAAGAAGAAATATAGAAAGAAGAGGAACTTTATTATGGCAGACAAGAAAAAGCAGGTTGAATCAATTACATCCATGGAAGAGGACTTTGCACAGTGGTATACAGATGTTGTTTTAAAAGCAGATCTGACAGGATATACCAGTGTAAAAGGATTCATGGTAATTAAACCGGCGGGTTTTGCAATTTGGGAGAATATAAAAAATGAGCTTGACCGTCGTTTTAAGGAAACAGGAGTTCAGAATGTTTATCTTCCATGTATGATACCTGAGTCTCTTCTGGATAAGGAAAAAGATCATGTGGAAGGCTTTGCGCCTGAAGTTGCATGGGTAACAAAAGGCGGGCTTCAGGATCTTCCTGAAAGAATGTGTGTTCGACCGACATCAGAGACTCTTTTCTGTGATTTTTATAAGAGAGATATAGAGTCATATCGTGATCTTCCGAAGGTATATAATCAGTGGTGTTCTGTTGTCCGCTGGGAAAAGGAAACCAGACCTTTTTTAAGAACACGTGAGTTCTTGTGGCAGGAAGGGCATACTGCCCATGCAACAGCGGAAGATGCTGAAAACCGTACAAAACAGATGTTAAATGTATATGCTGATTTTCTTCAGGATTTTCTTGCAATTCCGGTTATAAAGGGACAAAAGACGGAAAAGGAAAAATTTGCAGGAGCTGTAGCAACTTATACTGTTGAAGCGTTGATGCATGATGGAAAGGCACTTCAGGCAGGAACATCACATGATTTTGGAGATGGATTTGCGAAAGCATTTGGAGTTCAGTACACAGACAAAGATAATAAGGTGAAATATGTATATCAGACATCATGGGGCATGACTACACGAATTATAGGTGCCCTTATCATGGTTCATGGTGATAATTCAGGATTGAAGATGCCTCCAAAGGTTGCACCGACGCAGGTTGTAATAATTCCTGTTCAGCAGAAGAAAGAAGGCGTTCTTGAAAAAGCTGCAGAAATCGCTGAAAATTTAAAGAATGCAGGCATCCGTGTCAAACTGGATGACAGTGATAAGACTCCTGGATTCAAGTTTGCAGAGCAGGAAATGCGAGGAGTTCCTGCACGTGTCGAGATAGGACCTCGTGATATTGAAAATAACATGTGTGTGGTTGTGCGCAGAGATACGGGTGAGAAAACACAGGTTTCACTTGATAATGTTGCTGAATTTATCAAAAATCTGATGGATGAAATTCAAAAAAACATGTTTGAAACAGCCGCAGCACGTCGTGACTCTATGACATATAAAGCAGAGACATGGGAAGAATTTACCGAGACGGCAAAGAATAAACCTGGATTTATTAAGGCTATGTGGTGTGGTGATACTGCATGTGAAGAGGAAATAAAAGCTGAAACTTCATGCACAACAAGGTGCATGCCATTTGAACAGGAAAATATCGGATGTAAATGTGTGCACTGCGGAAAACCAGCGAAGAAAATGGTTTATTTCGGTAAGGCTTATTAAAGTGCGGAATATAGAGTAAAAGTAAAGCGGTCGGATTAAACATTAAAAATGTTCCGGCTGCTTTTTGTTTCATTTGCCATAAAGGAGGTTTTGTATGACATTTCATATTGATATGCCACAGAATGTGGTAGATATTATAGAAAGACTTGAAAATGCCGGATATGAAGCTTTTGCAGTAGGAGGCTGTGTGAGAGATGCAGCTTTGGGGAGAATTCCACATGACTGGGATATAACAACTTCTGCGCTTCCAGAGGAAGTAAAGGCACTTTTCAGACGCACGATTGATACCGGAATTAAGCATGGTACAGTCACAATTATGATTCAAAATGAAGGATATGAGGTTACAACATATCGTATTGATGGTAAATATCAGGATCACAGACGGCCGGACAGTGTAAATTTTACGCGTTCTCTTGAAGAGGATTTAAAAAGGCGTGATTTTACAATTAATGCCATGGCATACAGTGAATCAAAAGGATTGGTTGATTTATTTGGAGGAATTAGTGATCTTCACGCTCATATTATACGTTGTGTAGGAAAAGCTGATGATAGATTTAACGAGGATGCACTTAGGATACTTCGTGCAGTAAGATTTGCTGCACAGCTTGGGTTTGTTATTGATAAGGAAACACAAGATGCGGCAAGGCATCATGCAGAAGATCTGTCGGCTGTAAGTGCTGAACGTGTAGAGGCGGAACTTACAAAAATTCTTCTTTCTGAGCATCCTGAAGAAATTGATGAAGCATATAGTCTTGGAATAACAAAAATAATACTTCCAGAATATGATCGTATGGCAGAGACACCGCAGAATAATCCTTATCATATATATGATGTCGGGCGTCATACGATAGAAGTGATACGTAATATACCGGCTGATAAAGTTCTCAGGTATACAGCACTTTTTCACGACAGCGGGAAGCCAGATGCTAAAACAACAGATGAAAATGGAATTGACCATTTCAAAGGGCATAATGTTTTATCTGAGGAAATAGCAAAGAAAGTATGCAGACGTCTCAAGATGGATAACGATACCACGCGGGATGTTGCAAAACTTGTATATTGGCATGATTTTGGACTGACAGGCGGTATAAAAAAAGTCACATTGCGAAAAGCAATCTCCAGAATGGGAATAGAATATTTTGATTCATTTATTGCTGTAAGACGTGCAGATATGGCTGGACAGAGTGACTATAAGAAAGATGAAAGTATAGAGATTGTAAATAAACTGATAGAAATGAAAGATGAAATTGTACGGGATAATGATGCACTAAAAATTTCAGACCTTAAAATTGGAGGGGCTGATCTTATTGGGGCAGGTGTGCCAAGAGGTCCGGAAATGGGAAAAATCCTGAAAAATCTTCTTGAGTATGTTATTGAAAATCCGGAATTAAATCAAAAAGAAATTCTTATTGAAAAAGTAAAAAAGATAATTGCAGAAAAGTGATAAATGGAGAAAATAAATGCAGTCTGACATAGAAAAGTGTGTTATTCGTGTATATGGAATTGTGCAGGGAGTCGGTTTTCGCCCGACGGTTGTGCGCTATGCTGGATCTGAAGGTGTTACAGGAACTGTTATGAACTGTGGAGCTTATGTTGAAATATATGCAGAAGGAACAAGAACGGATATAAAAAGGTTTCTTGAACTTATAAAAAATAAACCTCCGAAGAGAGCTGTCATTTTAAAAATGGATGTAAAAGAAATAGATGGAAATACAGATGAGGATGGTTCCTGTGACGAGCGTATATTTCATGATTTTCGGATTACAGAAAGCAAGAAAGACTCTGGAGAAATATTTATTTCACCAGACATTGCTGTATGTGATGAGTGTAAGAAGGAACTTTTTGATCCGTCAGACAGAAGATATATGCACCCATTTATTAACTGCACAAGCTGTGGTCCCAGACTTACAATATTAGAGGCACTTCCGTATGACCGTAAAAGAACATCGATGAAAAAATTTCAAATGTGTCCGGAATGTGCCAGTGAATATAGAGATAAAAAGTCGCGAAGATATGATGCTCAGCCGGTATGCTGCAATGAATGTGGGCCGAAAGTATTCATTCTTGGAAACGAAACTTGTGAGGGAAGAGATGCAATTGAATTCGCCAGAAAGACCATAATAGAAGGAGGAATTGTTGCGATAAAGGGAATAGGAGGGTTTCATCTGGCATGTGATGCCTCAAATAAGAATGCAGTTAAGAGGCTTAGAGAACTGAAACATCGGCCATCAAAGCCATTTGCAGTCATGATGAGAGATGAAGAGACGGTGAAGCGGGAATGTATTTTTTCTGATGAACAGGAGAAGATTCTGACAGGGCACCAAAAACCTATACTGCTGCTTGAACGAAAAAGAACAGCAGGTATTTATGGTGCACAGAAGTCAGTTGGTATGATTTGCACGTCAGATGATATTTCTGAAAAAAGTAAAGAAAAATCTCGTCTTGCGGATGAGATAGCACCAGGGTGCCCTATGGTGGGAGTTATGCTTTCATATGCACCTGTTCAGCTGCTGCTTTTTGGAATATCATCAGAAAAAGACTCTTCGTCAATGACGGATATGCTTGTTATGACCAGCGGTAATGATTCAGGCGCACCAATTGTAAAGGATGACACAGATGCTGTCCGGGAACTTTCGGACAAGTGTGATTGTATTCTTACAAACAATCGCGACATCAGAATACGCACAGATGACTCTGTTATGGATTTTTATAATGATGAGCCATATATGATAAGGCGTTCAAGAGGATATGCGCCCGTTCCCATAATGCTTGATATAAAAGATGATTTTTCTGACTATAATGTAAAGTGTTTAAAAAATACAGATTCATCTGATGATATTTGTGCAGCAAAAATACTAAATGTGAAAACACATAAAGTTCTTGCTGTTGGAGGTGAACTTAAGAATACATTTTGTCTATCAAATGAAAACCTTTATTATCCTTCAAGCTATGTAGGGGATCTTTCAGATGTGAGGTCAGCTGCTGCATTAAGGGATGGTATCTGTAAAATGCAGCAGCTTCTTGAGATTAATCCTGATATTGTTGTATGTGATATGCATCCATTGTATCAGTCAGTGAAAATTGCAGAAAATATAGCCGCCAGCAGAAAAATTCCACTTGTTCGTGTGCAGCATCATTTTGCACATGTAGTTTCGTGTATGGCAGAAAATAACTGCCCAAATCCAGTAATTGGTGTGGCATTTGATGGAACAGGATATGGAAGTGACGGTACAATCTGGGGTGGAGAGTTTTTGATTTCCGATTATCATGATTTTAAAAGGGTGGCGTCTATTTTTCCATTTAAATTGACAGGTGGGGATAATGCATCTAAAGAGGGCTGGCGAGTTGCGGTTTCAATGATTTATGGAGCAGAGGCAGAAATCATAAAAATGGCAGGTGATTGTGAAAACGACTCTGAAAATACTGCTTATCAAATTGAAAATAAAGCTGTAAGAATCAAAAATAATGCTGCAGAAATTATCGCTGCTTTGAAACTTGTTTCTCCGGAAACAGAGAAGGTGCAGAGAATTATGTATGATAGTAATATGAATTCTGTAAAGTCTACAAGCGTAGGTCGGTTATTTGACGCAGTTGCAGCAATTCTCGGAATTTGCAGAAAGTCCACATTTGAGGGGGAAGCATCAACGGCACTTATGTACCGTGCAATGGAATATGAGAAAAAGCTGAAATCTGAAGTAGATACTAAGCAAGATATACTCCATGAACTTATGTCTGAGTTAAGGGAAGCAATGAAAAAGTCTGAAATATGTGAATCAGCAGTGCCGGAACATGCAATATCAGAGAAAACAGTACAGAATTTAGAAACAGGTTTATATGTTTGTACAGATAATAATTTTGATGTACTTCGTACAGATATTCTCTTTGCATTAATTGTAAAATATGCAGTTATCATAGATGGTGGAAATTGCAGATATGATATAGGAAGTCTCAGCTTTTTTTTCCATTATGCTTTAGCAGAGATGACAGCATTTGAAATTTGTAATATTTGTAAAAAAACGGGTATAAAAATTGCAGCACTTACCGGAGGAGTTTATCAGAACAAGCTGATGCTTAAATTGACAGAAGAAAAAATAAATGAGTACTGTCAGGATATTAAAGTTATCAGACATCATTATGTGCCAGCAAATGATGGTGGCATTGCACTTGGGCAGGCAGTAATCGGCAGATATATGAGTAAGTGATATCAAGTATATATGTTTGATGTGCTGCAGTGTATGAGCCGGAAACTTCGGAGTCTTTGGCAGAGATGTCTGCAGTGGAATATGATGTAGGCAAAAGAATGGCGCAGCAGTTATAAAGCTGCTGCGCCAAAAGGTAAAGCTCAAAAGATGCTCCATAAATTTCACAGTGAATTGTGGAGTTTTAATCACGAATTTATAACCTTTTAATCAGAGTGTGATCTTTTCAAAATCAGAAGCCGGGTGTTTACATAAAGGACATGCAAATGAAAAACCGGAAGGAAGATTATCAAGATCAAGCCCGGCCGGAAGCCCGGCTGCCGGATCTCCTTTCTCAGGATCATATATATATCCACAGACTTTACAACGCCATACAACTTTACCGGATCCCGTACCTTCCTGCTTTGCCGGCTTAGGTTTTATATTTGACTGATAATACTCATATGTTGCAGAACGTGCATCACTGAGAACTTCCATGTCTGTGACTGAAGCAATAAACAGTGTATGTGTGCCGAGATCAACGATTTTCGAAACTTCAGCAGAAATGAATGCATTTGTACCGGCCGTGATATAATATATTCCATTTTCCGAACGTGTCATATCAGTATAATCAGCAAATTTATCTATATTGCGCCCCGACTGAAAACCAAAATGTTTAAATGTTTCAAATGAAGCATCTTCTCCAAGTATTGAAACATTGAACTTTTTTGTGTTTAATATCATGTCATGTGTAAAATTTAATTTGTTGACAGCAACTGAAATCTGGTTTGGCTCTGTTGTAACCTGAATTGCCGTATTTGTTATGCATCCGTTATCCTTACTGCCATCCTGTGCAGTAAGAACGAAAAGACCATAGGACAGTTTGAACATTGCTTTATTATTCATATAAGTACCTCCCTGAAAAAATATAATAATCCCTCAATATGATTGTAAAATTCAATGGCAGAAAAAGCAATTGAATTTATTTTATTTATGTGAAAGATCAATGTCTGAACCATTTAAAATTTGTAGTTGCGAACTTTTAAACGTTATTATATAATAATGAAGTCGCAAATAAGGCCCAGTGGCTCAGTTGGTTAGAGCGTCGCCC